>CAZWTJ010000015.1:0-26250 GCA_964637555.1 uncultured Dehalococcoidia bacterium
TTCAACTTGTTTAGCAAAGTCTATTCCTAAGATTGGAGGGATTCTTTCGTGTACATCATGAAGAATTTCGATATCCCAACCGATTTTTGATCTAATATGCTCGAACAAATTAATAGCTGATTTAATATACGGTTTAGGTTCAAATATTCCACCTGGGTGTGCATGAGTGGTTTGGGGTTTTGGATGGAAAACCCTGTCAGTCCCCAGTTTTGGCCCGAAATTATTCGACTTTTTAGTAGTTGGTTTGTGGCTGTAAGAGGCATATCCAGGTGTTGCTACTTGTATTCGCACATGGTGGTATCCATTTTCAATATATTCATTTACTTTCTCTTCAACTTCATCTGGATTATTACCATTTGCATGACCGTAAACTGCAGCGGAACTGCGCGATTTGCCTCCCCAAAGGTCATATATAGGCATGTTTGCCATTTTGCCTTTTATATCCCACAGTGCTTGGTCTATTCCACTTAGAGCATTGTTTAGTACTGGACCGTTACGCCAGTACGATGAAACGTAAGAAGAATGCCAAATGTCTTCGATGTCTGTAACATTTTTATCAATTATAAATGGTTTCAAATAATCTTCGATTGAGGAAAAAACAGCATTTGGTCGTTGGGTGAAGGTTGCACACCCAACACCATACAAATCGGGTTCTGTAGTTAAAATTTTAACTATTACTAACTGAATACCATCAGGTTCAGTTAGTATTGTTTTTACATCTCTGATTTTAATGTCTTTCATTGCATCACCAAAATAATTCAATACTAATTTTTTTGTTTTGGAATTCCTGAATTGCCTATGTTAAGAAGCAAAGATAATAATAGTGCGCTTGAAGATATAAAGATAGACGCTATGAAAACTAACCGCATTCCATCTGAAAATGATTTTTTGATTAATTCGGCGTTAGGAGAAGATAAATCGATGTCGAGAGATGGTTCGAAGCCATTGTTTAACATGATTAATGAAATAATCGATGTAGTGATGGCAATTCCGACGATGTGTGTTGTATTTCGAATCATATTTATTAACGCAGTTGTAATTCCATAGTCTTTTTTATTGACTGCTCCGAGGATTATGCTTGAGTTAGGTGTAAAGAACATACCCATTCCAAATGCCTGCATGCTCATTCCTATAATTACTGTTTGATAGTTCGACCTTTCAGTCAAGGTAGATAATACCAATCCAGATAAAACAATTATCGTCAATCCAAAAATAGTTGGCCACGTGGTTCCGAATTTGTCTGATATTCGGCCAGAAATAATTCCTGTAATTGCAAATGTTAATGTGGTAGGAACAAAAATTAGTCCCGTTTGTTGTGGGGAAAGGTTCAAAACGCCCTGAAGGAAAAAGGGCATGAGGAAGAATGTTCCCGCACTAGCTAAAAAAACTAATACGTTAGCGCCGCAACTAAATGAAAAAGTGCGGCTTTTAAAAAGAGACATATTTATCATTGGTTCGCGATTACGGATTTCCCAAAAAATAAATACACCAAAGAGGATTAGCGAAATGAATAATGCCGAGAGGATTATTGGAGATCCCCATCCTATTCCTTGAGCGTTGCCGATGGCTAGCAAGAATATTGACAGGGTAGATACCCAGATTGCAGCTCCAATCCAATCAAATTTTGGTCGTTGTAGTAGATTTGTTTTATCCATTGGAATCATCATTTGGATCATTATTAATGAAATTACAGAAAATGGGACCATCCCAATGAATATAAAGCGCCATCCTAGGATTCCTGCCAAGCCTCCTCCAAAAACAGGTCCAGCGACAGCACCTAATCCAACAACAGTCATATATAAACCAATTACTTTTCCACGTTCATTATCAGGAAATGTTTGTGTGAGAATAGCCATAGCATTTGCTTGGAACATAGCTGCACCCAATCCCTGAAATAATCTAGCTGTAATTAGGATTTGTATATTTTGTGCAAAACCACAAAGTATTGCAGTTGAAGTAAAAATCAAAATTCCTATAATAATGATTTTTTTCCTACCAATAATGTCTGATAATCGTCCCATTGGTAGTAGCATTGTGCTAGTAGCTAATACTGAAGCGACCATTACCCATTGGACTGTAGGGATATTTACCTGGAAAGATTTTGCAATTAATGGAAGGGCTAATCCAACACTACTTTGATCTAATACTGATACAAAAGTACCAACTGCAATAGCAAAGAAAATGTGCCATTTTTTTGTTATTAGATTGATGTTATTTGTAGTGATGTTTGTCAATACTTATGGTGTAGACGTGACTACTACTTCCTGCATAGAGTGGGTTCTGTTAAATGTGTAAGGTCTTACCAATGGAGCCCATCGTCCATGCTCAACAGCGGCAGCCCACGCATCACTAGTAACAATTTCGGGATTAGTTATTTCGTAAATAGCAGAATATTTTGGTAGATTACTCTCTTTCTGAATAATTTCACCACTAATAGACATATTTACTGTTGGGTGGTTTAAAAGTCTAGTTACTGAAATGCACCCCTTCACTTGAAGTAGAGCCGGGATGTGCTCGGTATCATAAACTTCATTGAACAAATCTTCTTTTTCTGGATCTACGTCCATACTTGCTGTAAAAATATATTTTGTTTTGTATGGCATGATTTCTCCTAGTTTTTTGTGATGGGGATTTCAGTTGCTTTTTAGCGTATTGTAATATTATATATCAAAGATTTAGATAATTAACGGAGAAATAATTTATGGGGAATCAAATAAGATTTGGGACCTTATATGCAGGCCACGTTGACCTAGAAGATATTGGGTTTGCAGGGGAACCGGTAAATGATAGGTGGCTTCCAAATGAAAAATTAATTTCTGTATTTTCTAAGGCTGAAGCTATCGCAAAGACTTTAGATAAGGTTGGGTTTAGTAATCTTTGGCTTGCTGAACATCATTTTCAGAGAGAAGGATATGAGTGCATACCTAATATCCTGATGTTAGCCCTCCATTTGTCTCATGTGACGAAAAAAATCAGATTGGGTTGTGGGTTCAATATAGCTCCGATGTGGCATCCATTGAGATTGGCGGAGGATTATGCAACTGCAGATATTCTAACGAATGGTAGAGTCATTTTTGGTGTAGGTAGAGGGTATCATTCTCGCGAAGTTGAGGGTTTTGGATCACCACAACAAGATCAGAAAGCCAATAGAGAATTATTTGAAGATCAGATTGAAATAATTTTAAAAGCTTTTAATGAAGAGTCATTTTCACACCATAGTGAGTTTTATGATATTCCTCCACAAGTTCCCTATAGAGATTATATTCTAGAAGATTTAACGTTGGTGCCAAGGCCAGTTAATCGGCCAATAGAGGTTTGGCAGCCAATAGTTAGTGGCAGTTCTAGAGCCCTTGAATTTATGGGTAAACATGGAATTAGAGGATTAGTTCCCGCTGCTGGTGCGGGGGATAAGGATTTGAATCAAGTAGCTGAATTATATTTAGATACAATGTTGAAATTTGGACATGAACTTGAGCTAGGTCAAAATTTGTTAGTCTCATACAATTTTCATATTGCCGCCAATGAATACGAAGCAAAACAGGAAGTAAGAAAATATTTTGAGGAAAGCATGAAATTGTTTGCTCCGCTGGGATTTTACAGAGGATTTTCAGATTTTCAAATTCAACAATTAAACGACCCAACTAAGGCACCCTTGGCTGATTTGCCATCTTTAGAACAATCAATCGAAAGCGGCACTTGGTTGTGTGGTTCCGCTGATTCAATTGCAGAAAAGATTTTGGCACTGCGCAAGCGAATTCCTGGGATTGTTAATATTAACGTGAGTAATTCAATAGGAACATCTGAATCAGTAATTACCGAGCAATTGCAAAGGTTCGGAGAGGAAGTAATTCCTATGGTTAATGGTTAATTTAGGTTTCTATTTCAAAGTCATCTGCAGAATCTAATGGCTCGAATCCAATAATTTCTTTTGCTGCTGAAATATCTCTATAGCTCCATTTATTTTTGGATGTTGCAAATAAGATTTCGTAATTCACTCTTTCTGGAGCATCAATACATTTTTGAAAGAATCGACCAATGTCTCTGTGGCTAACATGCACACTTTTACTTCTAGCGTCTGTGGGTCTATCAACTGGTCGTACAAGCCCTATTCGAACGCAAATCATCGACATTTGGTATGCGTCTGCAAAGTGGCATGCAAGTCCTTCTCCCCATGCTTTTACAGCACCATATAGACCTTCAGGCCTTACCATTTGACCAGTGACTTTTTGAAAACCTGTCGGCACTTCTGGGTAATTCCCTGAAATAATATCACTATAGGGTTTCATTCTTTCGAATCCACTTGCAGCTCGCCCACTACTTGCAAAAACCACTCGTTTGACCCCTTCTAATCTTGCTGCCTCAAATACATTGAAAGTGCCAATTATGTTGCTTTGTAAATGACTACTCCATTCACTATCTCCAAGATGTGCAGCCAGATGTACAACTACATCCTGATTAACAAAAGCCGGTCTAATGGACTCTATGTCAGCGATGTCTCCTTGGAAATTGTTTGCACCATCAACATTACTTCTTTGTAGTGAACTAATATTATAACCACCCTCTGATTCTAATTGTTCCTTCAAAATACCACCAATTAGTCCGTTCATTCCTGTAATCAATACGTTTATCATTTGATTCCTTTCTATAGTACATTTTGTCGGATTTTGAGTAATTAGTTTTTGGAATATGCTCATCCTAACACTACTTACACAAACTTTCACAACGTGAAATCATTCAAAATAATTAAGGATTTTAGTTGAATTCATTTGTCTGCAAATATAATATGTAATCAATAAAATCATAGTTTGTAAGAATGACTGTGATGAATGATGTGGAGGATAAACTAAATGACATATATAATCACCGAACCTTGTGTCGGAGAAAAAGATGCTTCCTGTGTAGACGTGTGTCCTGTTGATTGTATTTATACAAAGGATGACGACCCGATATATTACATTAATCCAGATGAATGCATAGATTGTGCAGCATGTGAGCCTGTATGCCCTGTTGAAGCGATCTTTGCTGAGGATGATGTGCCTGATGATCAAAGGGAATGGATTGATGTTAATTATGAGTATTTTGGACTATCAAGGTAATTTTTAATTAAATTCCTATTCTTTTAGAATTGATATTGGAGTTATGTTTTAATTCCATTCTATTTTGGTCGGAGGTTTTTATTAATGGTAAATATTGATTCCACTCCAGAATTTGTTTCTGCAGTTTATGAAAATATGGAAACAAATATTGATGTTGTAAGGAAAGTTCTTAACCGCCCTCTAAATCTTATTGACAAAGTTTTGTTCTCTCATTTAGATGATCCTTATTCTGCAAATGCAAAAAGAGGTAAGGATTATGTTCAACTGAGACCTGACCGTGTAGTGCTACAAGATGTACTAGGCCAAACAGGCATGTTGCAGTTTATGCAAACTTTAAAGGACAAAGTATCAGTGCCTACCACAATTCATTGTGATCATTTGATTCAAGCTAGAACTGATGGAGATTCAGATTTAAGCGCTTCCGTTACTGAGAATGTTGAAGTTTATGATTTTTTAAAGACTGCTTCTGCGAAATATGGAGTTGGTTTCTGGGGTCCAGGTGCGGGGATAATTCATCAAGTAAATCTAGAAAATTATGCTTTTCCTGGAGCGTTAATGATTGGTACTGACTCACACACTCCCAATTGTGGAGGTTTAGGTTCTTGTGCAGTTGGAGTTGGAGGGGCGGATGCAGTTGAGGTGATGGCAGGTCTGCCGTGGGACTTACTCGCTCCAAAACATATTGGGGTTAAACTTACAGGAGAATTAAGTGGATGGACTGCTCCCAAAGATGTGATTTTGTTTTTGGCTGGGGTTTTAACGGTATCTGGAGGCACAAATTCGATCATTGAATATTTTGGCGCCGGCGTAAACTCTATTAGCTGTACTGGAAAAGCCACTATTACCAACATGGGTGCAGAATTAGGGGCAACTACTTCTATTTTCCCATATGATCAGAGAATGGCAAACTATTTGGTTGCAACAGATCGTGGAGAGTTAGCAAAACTTGCAGATAGCTATAATCATATTTTGACTCCCGATGATGAGGTAGAGCAAGATCCGGATTCCTTTTACGATTTAGTTGTTGAAATTGATCTAAATGAATTAGAGCCGCATTTAGTTGGGCCCCATTCTCCTGATCGAGCTAGACCTATATCTCAAATGGCTGCAGAACTATCAGAAAATGATGAATTTGTGGATCAAATTTCTGCTGCATTGATTGGGAGTTGCACAAACTCATCTTATGAAGATATGAGCCGTGCGGCAGATATAGCTAATCAAGCAGTTTCTCATGGATTGAAATCTGCCGTTCCATTTATGGTCACCCCTGGTTCGGAACAAGTACGTGCAACTATTGATAGAGATGGCCAAATGGATTCTCTTAGGAATCTTGACGCGACTGTTTTGGCAAATGCATGTGGACCATGCATAGGTCAATGGAAAAGATCTCAAAAAGCGTCTGAAGTTCCAAATACTATAGTGACTTCTTATAACAGAAATTTCGCTCGTAGAAATGATGGACATCCAACTACAATGAATTTTATTGCGAGTCCAGAAATTGTAACTGCATTAGCTATTGCGGGCTCATTATCATTCAATCCTATGAAAAATTCATTGGTTGCTGAAAATGGAGAATCATTTATGTTTGATCCCCCATCGATTGCTCCTGAAGTTCCCAGTAATGGTTTTGATAAAGGTAGATCTTTTTACCAGCCCCCTCCTGAGGACAGTGACGACTTAGAGATTTCTATTTCAGATGACAGTGAAAGATTGCAAGTTTTAAAACCTTGGCCAAAATGGGATGGGAAAGATTTGATTGAAATGCCGATTTTGTTAAAGGCTAGCGGCAAGACTACTACTGACCATATATCTCCTGCAGGGCCTTGGTTAAGGTATAGAGGTCATTTAGACAAGTTTAGTGACAATATGTTTATGGGTGCGATTAATGCATTCACAGGAGAGACGGGAAAGGGTGCAAATGTTTTGACAGAGGAAACAGGGGTTTCATTTTCTCGAATTGCTCGATCATATAAAGCTAAGTCGATTCGTTGGGTTGTGATAGGGGATGAGAACTATGGTGAAGGAAGTAGCAGAGAACATGCTGCATTATCCCCTAGATTGTTAGGTGCTGGTGCTGTGATTGTGCGTAGCTTTGCCCGTATTCACGAAACGAATTTAAAGAAACAAGGACTTTTGGCTCTTACTTTTTCTAACCCATCAGACTATGAATTGATTCAAGAAACAGACAGGATTAGTCTTCTTGATTTGAACAGCATTTCTCCGGGCATCCCTGTGAAATGTCTGGTTTTTCATTCTGACGGTTCGTCAGTTGAACTGAGACTAAATCATACTTATGTTTCTGACCAATTGGAATGGTTTAGGGCCGGATCAGCTCTTAATTTGTTTCATAAATGAATTGTTTATGGAGAAGTTGTTTTCTCGATTAAGTTCCTACCCATCCGTCTTGAGAAATATCAATTAATACCTCATCAGGGGCAGAGTATTTCATTTCCGAATTTTTACCCCCATGGCCCTTACCCATTTGGGATTGAAACGCTGAATTGATATCTTCCCTGGGGCTGGACCCTGCTTTTTTTAGATTAATGTCCGCTGCTTCTGCATCATCTACTTGAAATCCTATATGATGTAGGCCTGAAAAATTAGTTCCGAATTCTTCGCCGGCTAGTGCCTCAGTTTTGAAGTTTAATATCGCTAGATTTATATATCCATCACTAAGATAAAAACCTTCGACGTTTTCATTATTTATTTCACCAACTTCTGTTAAACCAAATGAATCTTTGTAAAACTTTGAAGTTTTGATTGGATCTTGACTTGAAATGGCAATATGTTTGATTCTAGACATTTTCCCTCTGCTTGTAATATATATCTTTATTATAAATGATTAATTGAAATTTGTTTGGGAATTCAATTTTGGAATAGATTCAAGGAATGGTTTAATTTCAGTTTCATAAAAATTTGAAGAGTAAGATTTTTCCGATAATAATAATTCCGCATCTTTTCTAGCGGATTTTAAAATTTCTTGATCGGAAACTTTAGCTATTTTAAGTATAGGGAGTCCACTTTGCCTTATTCCTTCAATAAGATCTCCCGGTCCTCGAATTCTCAAGTCCTCCTCTGCTAAATCGAATCCGTCTGAGTTTTCTTGGAAAATTTTAATTCTTGAAATTGCTTCTTCTGAATTTGAATGAGTTGTGACTAGGCAGTAACTTTGATCAGATCCTCTTCCCACTCTTCCACGCAATTGATGCAATTGACTTAATCCAAATCTTTCTGCTCCGGTAATCATTATTATTGTGGCGTTTGGCACATCAATCCCCACTTCTATTACTGATGTTGCGACAATTATTTGAGTAGTGTTTGCTTTGAAATCGGCCATTATTGCCTCTTTTTCTTTAAGAGACATTCTTCCATGAATTAGTCCTACATTAAATTCAGGGAAGATTTTATTAGATAGGTTATTGAATTCTTCAATTGCAGAATTAGTATCGATAGTTTCAGATTCATCAATTAGAGGGCAGACAACAAAGGCTTGTTTCCCTCCTTTAATTTGTTTTCGAATGAATTCATACGATGAATTCAATGTGTCTGGGTGGACTATAATAGTTTCAATTTCTTTTCTCCCTGGAGGCAGCTCATTGATTGATGAAATATCGAGGTCGCCATAAAGAGTTAGAGCAAGAGTTCTAGGGATTGGAGTTGCAGACATTGCTAACATATGAGGTCGTTGACCCTTGTTGACTAATTTCGAACGCTGAGTGATTCCAAATCTATGTTGTTCATCAACTACTATTAATGCGAGTTGCGGAATTTCAACTATTTCCTCTAGCAATGCTTGTGTTCCGATGACAATATTGAATGAACCATTTGCAATTTTTTCGTGTATGTTAGTTTTTGATTTTTTGGTCATACTTCCAGTGAGGAGTCCAATATTTATTTTGTAGGGGAATGATTTTTGATCTAAGGAAATTGTTTGCTCTTCAAATTTTGATTTACTTAAGTTTGATAACATTGAAGAAATACTCATGTAGTGTTGTTCAGCTAAAATCTCAGTTGGAGCCATTAATACACCTTGGTATCCATTCAATGCTGCGATGATTAAGGAATAAGTAGCAATTACTGTTTTGCCGGAACCAACATCTCCTTGTAGTAATCGGCTCATAGGTTTTTTTTGTCTAAGGTCGGAATTTATTTGTCCAATTACATCTTTTTGGGCTTTTGTTAATTCGAATGGCAATGATTGCTCGAAAACACTCATTGCTTCGTATTGAGTACTCATAGGAATTCCGGTATTGATTTTTTGCCATGATTCTTTGCGGGATATTAGACTTAATTGCAGCCTGAGTAGTTCTTCGTAAGCCAATCGATTTCTAGCTGAAAAAAATGAATTTATATTATCAGGATAATGTATCTGCTCAATCGATTTTTTTAAACTTGGCATAGAAGTTGTTGATAAAAATCTTATTGGTAGTGATTCTGTAATCATTGGCAAACATGAATCTAGAGCTATTTTAATAGTCCGACGAATAGTTCTTTGTGGAAGATGTTCCGTGCTGTTATATACGGGAACTAGTCGGTTGGTGTGGATTTGTTCCACTCTCTCATCAAAGGCCTCAAATTCGGGGGATTGGAAAACAAACTTTTTCCTATAAAGGTTTACTTTACCACTTAGAACAACAGTGGTTCCAACTGGTAATGATCTGGAAACGTATTCATTGTTGTACCAAATTGCTCTGATTGATCCAGTTTTATCTCCTATTATTGCTTGAGTTGATTGGCGTTTTTGATTTCTGTGGAGTTTTGTTTTTCGACATTCCCAAACAGATCCGATGATTGTTTGTTCTTCACCAGAAATTAGTTCAGAAATTGGTTTTCTGTTTCCAAAATCATTGTGTCTACGTGGAACAGTATATAAGAGATCAATAATTGTCTTGATTCCAAGTTTGTCAAATTTTTCAGCAGTAGTTCTACCTACTCCCGGAAGGGTAATGATTTTACTTTTTAGATTAATTGAAGTGGGTTTTTCAACTTGATTCCTCAAAGAATAGGCGGGTTTTAGCCTCTTTGAATTGGATGGTTTGTTAGGTAAAAATGTTTGGATAGATTGGATCCAAATTTTTCTTTGATCTGCTGATAAACTAGCATAATTTGGTATTTTCCCTATGACAGGTGAAATTTCTAGTGACCACCGGAGCAAAAATTTATCAAGTCCACCTATTACAGCGCGGTTTTGAAATCCGCTGTTAGATTCTTCGATCAATATTTTTGATAGTAGTTCTAAGTGTGAATCACTTTTATTCATTTAATCACTAATAAGAAAATATGTTCTGATATATGTTATCCGAAACACTTTTTTCAATCAATATATGCCAATGGTTAAATTATTTCGTGATTATACCAATACCTAATCCTCCTGGTCCCATATGAGCACCAAGAGCTGATCCTAATTGAGATATATAAGGTTTTTTGCCATTGGGTAATAAACCTGATATTGAATCAGCAAATTCATTAGCTATGATTGGATCGGTAGTGTACATTATTCCTATTTCTTCCAAATCTGGGTTAGATTCTAATTTGGATCTGATACTTCTTAAACTTTTCGTAAAAGATCTTGTTTTTGCGTATTGTACGACTTCTCCATTACGTGTCACGATAATAGGTTTGATATTTAATAGTGATCCGATTAGCCCTGCAGTTTTACTTAATCTTCCACCTTTAACCAGATATTCCACCGTATCAATTAAGCCAAACATCGTCGCTCGATCACATGTTTCTTGTACAATATTGGACACTTCTTGCAAATTTTTTCCTTCAGCTGCAGCGGCGGCGGCACGCATGACAGCAAATCCTTGAGTGATTGAAACCTGTAGAGAATCCATTACATTAATTGGTCCAGAAAGGTTTGATTGGTCAGAAGCTTGTTTCGCTGCATTAAAAGTCCCACTAACTTTCGAACTGACGTGTATTGACAATATTCCGTCTGGATTGTCAGAGTTTTTGAACTCTTCAATGAATTGTCCTACTGATGGTTGAGATGTTGTAGGGAATGATTCAGATGAAGCAAGCATTTTAAAAAACTCATTCGGTATGATATCTATACCATCTAAATAATCTTTAGTTCCAAAATGGATGTGTACAGGTACGATTGTGATATTCAGTTCATTTGCGAGGTCTAATGGGATGTCACAACAACTGTCGGTAATAATTTTTACTGTCATATTAACTCCTATTCAATTGAAATAAGTAATTCAGGATTTGATTGTCCTCCAAAAATCATTTCAAATTCAATTTTTGGATAGAGATTTCTTAATTTATCCACCACATCTATAGCATCAGCCTCGATGAAATTTTCCCCACGATATAAAGTGATTAAAGGATTGTCCGCTCCAATTGGTATATTTGTTTTGATTGCATGACTGAGAGAATCAAAAATGTTGTCAGCTACAGAAGTAATCATATTATCAAACGAACAAATCTTTTGTCCTTTTAAGATTTGGAAATCTTGAATTTCTGCATCACGTATTGCTGTATTAATCTCTCCAGAGATTACGTTTTTAGAAGCATTTTGCATATCAGAAAAATTTTCTAACAAGTTTTTGTGTGGTAAATAAGACATCATAGCTGAAATTCCTTCGGCAATTGATTGTGTAGGTAGAACATGTACATTTTTAGATGAAAGTTGTGCAGCTTGGTTACTAGTCAATAAAATATTTTTATGATTTGGCAAGATCACAATGTCATCAAAATTCAAACTATCAATTACAGAGAGAATGTTATTGGTACTTGGATTCATTTTTTCCCCTGAAGGAATAGTTGAATGAGCCCCCAGTTCTTTAAATAGAGAGTCAAATCCTAATCCGGGTACAATCGGCACGAGTGCAAAGTCCTTTTTGTCTTCAGAAGAGGTTTGAATGTTATTTTTTAATTCTTCAAATTGGTCATCCATATTTTGAATGTTTATATCGTCCAGTTCTCCAATAGAACGAGCGAAATTAATGACTTGTTGAGGTGTTTCTGAATGACAATGCACTCGAACTAGACTTCCTTCGTCTCCAACTACAACAACTGATGATGCAATTTCCTGCAGAAACTTTTGGATTTCTACGATTGATTTCAACGGTTCTAGAATAAGGAATTGAGTACAGTGACCAAATTCTTCATCTGATTTGGAATCGACAAAATCAGCAGATATTGTCTGTGATATGTGTTTTGCGGTGCCTGAGGGTATAGGTGGAGGAATAACAGATAATGAGATTGTCCCAGTTTTGCAGAATTGTCTGATCGCATCTAGGATAATATATATACCGTGTCCTCCAGAATCAACTACTCCTGCATCCCTAAGAACTTTGAGCATTGAGGGGGTTTCGGCTAGTGTTTCCTTTGATGATATGCAGATTTGGGTTATCAAGTAGCCTAAATCATTTGGTTTTTCCGAGTAGTATTTTGTTGCCGCATCTGAAGCACTTCTGATGATTGTCAACATAGTCCCCTCTTTAGGATCTGTTACTGAATTATAGGAGTGGATTTTACTTTGTCGCAAAGATTCTACTAATGTTGAAGGATCGAAATTGTTGATGTCCTGACTAGCAATTTCAAACCCCTTTAGAAACTGGGAAAGTATTACACCACTATTCCCCCGGGCTCCGAACAAAGCACCTTTTGATAAAGCTTTTAAGAAATCAGCTGAAGATTTACTTACTGAATTAGTCTTTTCTACTTCAGCAAGGGCATCTTTAAGTGTTAGAAACATATTTATTCCAGTATCTCCATCTGGAACTGGAAAAACATTCAACTTGTTTAACGTGTCTACATTCAATTCAAACATTGGCAACATGTCTGAGAACATTCGATATAATTCATTGCCATTAAGATAAGGGTGCATAATTTCCTGCTCAAACAAATTTCGCTAATTATACGAAATTTTCAGATAATAGTCCTTGCAACAGAATATTGCAGAATAGACGGTTAATCAGCTTTTAATACTTTTATAACTTAAGCAATGGATTGATGGAATCATCACATTATGATATATTTGATGCAGTTAGCACCGAGAGGTGTTTTTGTTTGTAGAGGTAATATGGCTACGTGTGAAATTTGTAAAAAGTCTGGTCAGTCAGGCAATAATGTGAGTCATTCGAAACGAAGGACTCGAACTAGATGGTCGGCTAATGTTCAGCGTGCCCAGATCTTCATCGATGGACACCAAAAGAGTGTTAAAATTTGCACTCGCTGTTTGCGTACTCATAACAAACAAATGATCAAGAATTAAATTTCGATTTTCTTTTGTCTGCGCCCCTTTTCCTGGATAGTGATTTATTTCTTTTGTACTCTTATTCAGAACAATTCTTATTTTAGGATTAGAAATCATATACGCTAATTTACCGCAACGCCCGCTCTATATTCTTGAAAGCTTGAGGTGTTGATGTGGGAATTCAATCCTGTTCAACTATTAAATCAGTTATCCCAAAGGGGTCTGCAAGCCTGTAATCAACTGCAATATGAACTTTTGCATACCATTGTTAAAGGCCTTTTTAATTGACATGTTGTTTCATTGATATGTAAGATATTCTTAAGATTAAAAAGCGTAATAAATTAATTTAGTAGTGGACTTTTGATCCGCTTATTGGAGCTGTAAATGGCGGAATATGTCAAAAATGAAGTAATGGATTGGGCTAGAGAAAATGTCCGTGGTCAATGGACCACTGTGATGACGCCTTTTGATGAGGACGATGAAATCGATGAAGATGCCTTAAGATATAATATTCGTCACATCAGATCCCTTGGAACACGTGGCGGTGGATTCTCCTGGAATATGGGGGAATTTTGGAGTCTTACCAGAGAAGAGCGAATCCGATTATTCGAGATTGCTTCGGATGAGGCAAACGGAGAATGGCCTATAGCGGCTCAGGTAACTCATACCTCAGTCAAAGAAATGTTATATCTTGCAGATTCGGCAGAGGCGCTGGGATTTGACATGCTGATTATTGGAGCTCCATATATGGTGACAAAGACCGATGATCAGGTGATTGATTTTGTAAAGATTTTATCAGAGCATTCGAACCTTGGAATCATGTTTTACAACACTCCACAATTTGGAATTGTTCTAGGTGCTGATGCGCTTGGTAAGATATGTGATATTCCCAGCGTAGTAGGAGTCAAGGAGGCTAGTTTCAATCCTGAGATTTCAATTGAAGCACATCAAAAAATTGGTAGTAGATCAATAATCAGTACTCCTGATGAGTGGATTCTGTTTAAAGGAAAAGAATTGGGTTTCGAACAACAGGTGATGTTTGCCAATACTTCAGATTGGAGATTTGATTTGCCTGGTAATAGTTCCTATGTGGAATTTATTGATAAAGCAATGAGAGGTGATTTAGACCAACAATTTTATGACGAAAATGTCAAACCAATTAAATCGGTTTCAGATAAATGGTGGGCTCATACTGTTAATAAAATGAATGGCGTTTTGCCAGTTGCTATGTGTAAGTACTGGGGAGAGGTAATGGGTCTAAAACATGGGCATGTAAGAGCTCCGATATCGGAGTTGTCTGAAGAAGAAAAGACCCAATTAAAAACAGAAATTAAATCAATTTTGGGATAAATCTGCTAATTTTGGAGATATTGTATGTTACTAATGGTGAGTGTTCAAAATCTAGATGAAGCCTTGGAGGCTCTGAGAGGAGGGGCCGATATTGTAGATGTTAAGAATTTGCAGGAAGCCCTAGTTGGTTCTGCTCATCCTCTAACAGTTAAAAAGGTTAGAGAGGCTATTCCATTAGAACGTCATGCAAGTGTAACTTTGGGAGTGGTTCCTAATCAAATTGGCACAGTTGCAATGGCATGCTATGCGGCTGGTGCTGTTAATGCTACATCAGTCAAAGTTGGGTTTATGCAGACAGAATACAATGAGGCTGTTGAGACGTTGTTGGCTTGTAAAGAGGCATTAGATGGATTTGATACCAAATTGGTGGGTTCACTATTTGCGGATAATGAATCGGTTTATAATGGATTGCCTGCTGAGAATATGCTTAAGCTTGCTGTTGATACGGAATGTGATGGGTTTTTAATCGATACCTTGACCAAAGATGGTCGGAATTTGTTTGATTTCTTATCTGAAGACCTACTTAGAGAAATGATTATTGAAGGAAAGCAATTAGGTATGAGTACTGCACTGTCAGGACATCTAAAAATGAGTGATTTAGATGAATTGGCGCGTATTAATCCTGATATTGTAGGTGTTCGTGGAGCTGTTTGTTCCAAAGGAGAAAGAGATTCTGGAGTGTATTGGGAAGCAGTTGCAGAATTTCGAAAGCAAGTAGAATTAAGGAAGTCTGGCCAAATAGATGTTAGATCGGCAGATTGGTTAAATGAAAGTGACAGTGGAAATAGCCATCAATCTGATGTAGGTTTGAGCAGCGGATGGCATGTGATAGATGGTACTGATAAGACGTGTGCGGGGATATTAGCTGCCTTGACTAGACAAATAGAGACGGATTCGAAATCTTTTATAGAAGTGATCATACCTGATGTCCTCAATTCTTATGACGTTTTGGTTTGGGCTGAGAAAAGTGATCACAAGGTTTTGACTCAGCGTAAAGATGAAGATAGTGGTGTAATGCGGATGTTGATACAGCCGTAAGGCCCCTCGTTTTTTGAGAGCTTTCATCGAAAGGAATTAACTTGGATGATAGATTTTTAAACGACTTCGCACTAGTTGTTAGCATTATTAAGGATTTTTCTTTGATAGTTCTTTCATTCGTAATTGTTGCTTTTTTGATAATTTCCTATTTAAAACTCACTGTGATTTTAAATAGGTTATTAAACATTACTGGGACTTTAGAACGATTAACGCTCAACTTATCCGAGATTACCGATTTGTTTTCAAAATCTACTCTCGAAAATCACGGAATATCGTACGTGCTTAGCAGAGTTTTCCGCACTATTATTGGTAAGTCTACCAGTCAAAGACAAGAAGGAGATTTTGATGAAGAAAAATAAAAAATCGAAATTCATTTTAGGATTTTTGGTTGGAGGAATCGTAGGTGCCGGCCTTTATTTCGCTGCCAGCAAGAAGAAAGGATTCCAAATCCCTAAGTCTGTAATCGAATCTGGGGACGAAATTCGTGAACATGGAGTCGAATTGGTAGATGAAATCAGACAATATGTCTCCCCTTCAATCGAATCTGCCAAAGTCAATGCGATTCCCGTATATGATCGTGTCGTTGATAGAATTGTACCAGTTGTAGAGGATGCACTGGATAGAAGCGTTTCATTGATAGAAGATCTAAGAAATCGTGTTACTCCTACGGCTGAAGAAATTCGATCAAAAGTTGATGCATTTTCATCTCATGAAACGTTGGATGAATCAATAGATCAAATAGAATCGCTGGATGATTCAGATATTGCTCCCAAAAAATCAGATACTCATTTGATGAATTAGTTTCAAGTATTAATTGTATTTCGCTTGAGGATAGGATCCTAGCAGTAAGAACTTTCCAGTTTTTGATTTTATTGCAGACAATGTTTCCTTTGTAATTCGATCATCTCTATGACCTTCTATATCTATGAAGAATATATAATTGCCTAGGTTAAGTTTGCTTGGGCGAGATTCGATTTTGGTCATGTTCACTCCCCGTTTTGCACATTCTCCGAGAACGTTGTAAAGGATTCCAGATTTGTCTGAGTCAAAGGAAATACATAAAGAAGTTTTGTCATTACCTGTTTGAGGATTGTCAGAATTCGAAATAATTATGAATCGAGTGGCATTGTTTGGGGAATCTTCGATACTAGTTTTTAGAATTTCAATTCCTTCTTGAGAAGCAGCATTATGATTTGCGATCGAGGCCGCAGGTATATGGGATGTGACCATGTCTGTAACAGATGATGAAGTACTCAATGAAGCTACTAATGATGCATGAGGTAAATTTTTTGATATGAAATTTTTGCATTGAGATAGAGCTTGAGGATGTGAAAACACTACCTGTACTTGTTCTGTCTTAGTTCCGGATTTAACAATCAACGAATGATGGATTGGAATAACCACCTCGCCCCGAATCTTCAGGTCTTGGAATTCAACTAGTACTTCCAAATTTTCTATTATGGATCCAGTAAGACTATTTTCTATTGCTAAGATACCTTCCTCAATTTCCCTAGCCACTACAGCTTCTGAAATAGCTCGGAAAGAATTGAAAGGGACTAGATTGGCACTTGGATTGTAATTTCGGGCAGCTTGCTCTGAGTATGACCCTTCCGGCCCCAGGAAGGCGATTTGATTTCCAATCATGATTACTTTAAATCACTTCCATATTGAAATTAATTAGGTTTGTTTTCATCGGTTCCATTGCCTAAGTTTAATTGATTAATATCTTCGTCTTTTCCTGCAAGAATGATTGTGTCACCCTCTTTAACCTGAGTATCTAGTGTAGGCATGATTGTAATTTTTGCGCCTCTCCGAAGAGAAAGCACTGAAATTCCGGAGCCATTCTTTGATTCAGAGAATCCCAAATCTTTTAGATGTTTATCTTGAAATTGATTTGGAGCAAGAATTTTACTAATTCCAAAGTCAGATGATAATTCTATGTACTCTTTTACATCGGGAGAGAATAGACTATGGGCAATTCTACTTCCCATTTCGGATTCGGTTTGTACAACTCTATTCACGCCAAGTCTGTTCAATGTGTTAGCATGCAATGGATTGGTTGCTCTAGCCACAATGTAGGGAACGCCCATTGTTTTTAATAGAACCGTTGTCATGATACTGGATACAATGTTTGCACCTATTGCAACAATTGCAACACTATATTCTTGGATACCTATTTCTCTCAGCAGTTGTTCATTTGTGGCATCTCCGGAAATTGAGTGGGTAGTTTGCCCAACTATATTCTGTACTCGTGCAACATCTAGATCTACCGCCAACACATCGTGCCCTAGGTTGTACAAAGTACTGGTAATGCTAGCTCCAAAACGTCCAAGCCCAATTACTATTACTTGATTACGCATATATCACCAAAAGTTTGATTTTAGTTAGCCTATTGTAACCCGTTCTTCTGGATACTGAAAGACGTCATCTTCTGTATAGGATGTTCGTTGGTTAATAAAAATTATTGCAGAAATAGGTAAGATCCTTCCTAAAATCATAGAAATGGACAGGATCGATAATCCAATTGTAGAGAATTCACTGATGGGACCAATAGTCAATCCTGAGTTTCCAAACGCAGAAGATGTTTGAAAAAGCAGTTTCAGAAATGACAATTCCGGGTGAGTGGCTATCATTAAAATGAATAAAATCAGAAAAGTAAAAAATGATAAAGCCGAGATCACAAAAGCTTTTTGTACCTGCAATGAGCTAATTGTTCTACCCCAAATTGAGATCTCATTTCTACCTTGAATTATTCTTGCAATTGAAAGGATTGTAATTGCTACTGTAGTAAGTTTTATACCACCAGCAACAGATGTTGGTGCTCCTCCAATTAGCATTGTGATTGATGTATATAATTGGGTCACGAGATGTGTTTTTGAAAAATCAATTAATGTAAATCCTGAAGTGTGAGAAGAACTTGAGTTAAACCCTGAAATCAAAATTTTGTTTAGAAGATTAGTTTTGCCCAAGGTAAGGTGATTATTGAATTCCGTAAAAAAGATTTGGATGAATCCAAGTAAAATAATCGTAATTACTGTTGCTAAAATTATTTGTGTATTTAGAGTTAATGATTTAAATGATCGATTTTTAAAGACATCTGAAAATGCTAGAAATCCAACAGATCCTGACAGAACCAATATCATCGTCACTCCAATCACTATTGGATCCTTTCCAATCCAAGTTATATCCTGATTTAAGATTGAAAAACCACTGTTATTAAATGCTGAAACGGAATGAAAAAAAGAAATCCATATAGCGTCTTTTATGTTTGTAATTCCATGATAGGTTTCTTGAGAAATATATAACTTGATTGATAATATGATGAATGCAGATAGTTGAATCGATGTATTTAATATGATTACTGATTTAAGTAAATGACTGAAATTACTTAAATTTGTAATTGAAATACTGGGGTTGAATGTAATTCCATGCCTAATTATTCCATGTGATGTGAACATGTTCAGTAACATTACTGACAGGGTCATATATACAATCCCAGAAAGAAAAATGGTGCCAATTATGATAGATTTACCCAGTATTGACCATGCGATTTCTGTAGGAATAATTGTTAGACCGGTTAGAGTAGAGGCTGAAATAGAGGTAAAAATTATTGAGCCAATGGCGATATTTCCATCTCCGCTTTGTGATGCAGGAATCGATAGGAGGAGCGATGATATACATATAATTAATAAAAGGAAAGCAATGGGTACGATTGGGGAAGGTATTGAGAATTCTTTTCGAGTATCGTTCACTAATTTATCCTGCTCGTGATTTCTCTGGTTTGGTTTAACTTTAAGAGTTATCCTTTGAATATCTATGGCCATAGGTTGAGTTTCACGGCTTGGACATTTTACGCTTTTTATCAGATAACTGCATGTTGATGTTGATGAAAGTTCTACAAATATAATTTTAAGTAATGTGATTGGGAATAATTGGTATATAATTTTATTGATATGTGAGGAAGCACCCAAACAAGTTGAATGTAATGAAGAAACTTAAATCTGAAATTATTCAAAGAATTAATAATAATCCAAACAAAGTTTCAATTATTTTGGCTGGGGCAGGAACCAATTTAGTTAATGCTTTGCTGAGTGAACCTGGTGCATCTAGGACAATCCTAGATTTGCAAATCCCCTACTCTGAAAGTTCTATGCTTCGGATTTTGGGTGAACGCCCTTCAAAATATGTTTCCTTAGAAGTTGCAAAGACCTTAGCTAAGGTCGCATACTCACGTAGTATGTTTCTTCGAATGAATAATGGTCCAGTTGTTGGATTGGCATGTACGGCCTCTATTGCAACAGATAGGGACAAAAGAGGTAATCACGAATTCCATGTGGTTGCATATTCATCGGATGCTTTAATTTCTAGGAGTCTTGTTTTTCACAAGGGACAAAGAAGTAGAATTGAAGAAGATGAAATTGTTAGTACAATTGCTTTGCAAACGTTATGTGATTTGATTGATGAGAAGATTACTTTAGAAATTAATTTGCTGGAAGATGAGCAAATTTTCACACAACGCGAAAAGTATGACACACCACTAAAAGCGATTTTAGATGGCCACATAAATTCAGTTCGAATTTCTACTGATGGAAACCAGATTGCTGATGATTTGATTTATGGGGGGATTTTCCCTGGATCATTTAACCCGATACATAGTGGGCATATAAATTTAGCTGCTATTGCTGAGAAAATTTTAAGAACTGAAATTTTCTACGAAATTTCCTTATCCAACGTAGATAAAAGTTCTTTATCCGAAGATGAATTATTTAACAGGTTAAGTAATATTGGAAATGAACGAAGTGTCATTATTAGCAGGGCTCCAACATTTGTTGAAAAGTCTAGGATTTTCCCAGGGTGTACATTTGTATTAGGTTCTGATACTGCCAAGAGATTGTTCGACAAAAAGTATTACAATGCCATTGATTCAGAGGTTTTTTCGGCTATGGAAGAAATTAAGTCAAGAGGATGTAAATTCTTAGTGGCTGGTCGAGCAATACATGATGAACGCTTTACTACACTAAATGATATAACCATACCTGAGGGTTTTAGGTCATTGTTTCAAGAGATTTCAGAGTCAGAATTCCGTGATGATGTATCATCTTCACTTTTAAGAAATCTGGGAGATAACTAATGGTTTGGAATTTTAAGAATCTAAGTGAATTTATTGATTTTTTAGATGAGAAAGGCGAAGTAGTTCACATTTCAGAATCTGTAAGTTCTGAATTGGAAATTACTGAAATTGCTAATCGAGTGATTTTGAACCAGGGACCCGCGCTGAAATTTGAAAATGTTCTTGGAACAGATATTCCCATAGTGGTTAATCTTTTTGGTACACACCAAAGAGTTGCCTGGGCACTTGGTGTCGAATCTATAGAGGAGCAATCTGATAGGGTTAGAACTATTTTAGACATGGTTCAATCACCTCCTAAAGGATTTGTGGGTAAATTGAATTCATTGTTTGATTTGGCAGCAGTGTCTCGTACTCAACCTAAAATCGTTCAAAACGCTCCTGTTCAAGAAGTAATAATTGAAGGAGAGCAAGCTACTTTAGACTTTCTTCCAGCAATCAAATGTTGGCCAATGGATGCTGGTAAGTATATTACGTTGCCATTAGTAATATCTAAAGATCCAATTACTTCTAAACGGAATGTTGGGACTTACAGAATGCAGATTTTTGATGGAAAGACTGCAGGGATGCACTGGCAGACTCATAAAGGGGGATTTCATCATGAATTAACTGGTCGTAGATCTGGATTGGATAGGCTCGAAGTAGCCGTTGCATTAGGTGGTGATCCCGCAACAGTTTGGTCCGGATCATTACCCCTTCCCCCAGGAATGGATGAATTTGCTGCAGCAGGTTTTTTTAGAGGGAAATCTGTCAATTTAGTTAAATGTAAGAGCGTTGATTTAGAAGTTCCTGCCGATGCTGAGATTGTTCTAGAAGGCTATATAGTGCCTGGAGAAACAAGAAAAGAAGGTCCTTTTGGAGATCATACAGGATACTATTCAATGCCAGAAGACTATCCTGTATTTCATTTAACGACTGTAACTCACAAAAAAAATCCTACATACCTTACTACATTTGTTGGCAAGCCTCCCAAAGAAGATTTTTTTATGGGCAAAGCTAGTGAACGGATAATGCTGCCCGCACTTCAGATGGTCTTACCTGAAATAGTAGATATAAATATGCCGGCTGAAGGTGTTTTTCACAATTTAGTAATAGTATCAATACGAAAAGATTATCCTGGACATGTATCGAAAGTTTTACACGGATTATGGGGGTTAGGACTTATGATGCTTTCAAAGACGATTATAATTGTAGACCATTTTGTGAATGTTCAAAATTTGTCTGAAGTGACTTGGCGTGTAACAAACAACATAGATCCTAAGAGGGATGTAATCTTTTCTGAAGGACCTATTGATGACCTAGATCATGCATCTAGTTCTCCTAAAGTTGGTAGCAAAATGGGAATAGATGGAACAAATAAAAACATCTCTGATGGCTTTGAAAGAGAGTGGCCGCCTGACATAGTAATGACTGATGAAGTCAAGAGAGTGATAGATTCCAAGTGGAAGAGTCTGGGATTGTGAACTTTTTCTATGAATTTTTCGTTCATCGGACGAGGTTATTTTTAGATTCAATCAGGTTCCAAGAAACGATATTTGCATTGCCCTTTGCCTATACAGGGATGCTACTGGCATTGATGGGATTACCTTCAATACATACATTTGTTTGGATTACAGTCGCAATGGTTTCAGCTCGAACTGTTGGAATGGCTTCGAATAGGATTATTGATCGAAGTATTGATGCTATTAACCCTAGAAATAAAGATAGGCACTTGCCATTAGGATTGTTAACTCTGCGCTATATGCTAATAGTTAGCATATTGGCATCTTTAGTATTCTTTTTTTCGGCATATATGCTAAATTGGTTGTCTTTTTTTCTTGCTCCAATAGCATTAATTTATATGTTGATTTATCCATTTGCAAAGAGATTTACTTGGGCTTCAAATTTAATGCTCGGATGGGTCCTAGCTATTGCCCCTTCTGCTGCATGGATTGGTGTGAAAGGTGCTTTTTCTTTTGAACCAATATTATTGTCTTGTGCAGTGGCTCTTTGGGCAGCTAGTTTTGATATTATTTATCATGTACAGGATTTTGATTTTTATAGAAATTACGGCTTCCACTCAATTGCGCAAAAATTCGGGATTGGATTGTCCATAATCCTCGCTCGTATACTTGATATTTTAGCATTGTGTTTGTTGATCATACTTGGGTATTTGATGACACTTAGTTTTCCTTATTATATTGGCATACTGATTTCTATGGGATTGCTTCTATATAAACATATGATCATTTCCGTTGATAATTTATCTCGAATTGGACCATCATTTTTTCGGATTAATGCATATGTTTCTATTTCCATACTTTTGGGCACATTGGCATCGATAATAGTATAATCTTAAGATTATGAGGATGTGAGACTTTGGCAGAAATGAATTCTAATCCAGTTGTAATTGGGATCACAGGTGCTAGCGGAGTAATTATAGCTAGTCATTTGGTAGATGAGGTTTTGTCAAAAAAAATCCCTGTTGTTCTCACCGCATCATCGGCTTCAAGATTGGTATGGAACGATGAAATGGAGGAATCCTTTGGGGAAGCACTTGAGCGATGGCAAGATTCAGGCAAATTCAAATTTTATAATCCTGGAGAACTGAGTGCGCCTATTGCTAGTGGCACATTTCCCACTCGTGGGATGGCAATTATCCCCTGTAGTATGGCCACCACTTCAGCCATTTCATCAGGGCTTTCAGACAATTTGTTGCGAAGAGCAGCAGATGTGACTTTGAAAGAAAAGCGACCTCTAATCATTTTGCCTAGAGAAACACCTCTTAATGACATCCATCTTTCCAATATGGCTTCTCTTTCACGTTCTGGAGCTACCATATTGCCGGTTGATCCTCCTTTCTATTTAAAATTAAAAACAGTGGACGAAATAATTAGTTTTATTGTCCAGCGTATCCTTGTTGCGATGAAAATTAATGACTCTTTGCCGATTGCAATGCAATATAGAGGCCCCAGATATGATTAATTATTTAGAGGCTTTAGAGTCAATTTCTGCTGTAAGAGAAAACGCAGTTGTGGTTACTATGGCTACAGCGGTTCATGGTTGGGATGTGGTAAGCGAAGTTAAAGCACTAGATTTGCCATGTATAGGGTCTATGGGTTCAGCCTCATCTATGGCACTAGGATTAGCGCTTTCTAGACCAGATTTGAAAGTGATTTTAATTGACACCGATGGTTCATTACTGATGAATTTAGGATCATTGGTCACCATTGCTGGTCAGTCACCAAAGAATTTGGTTCATTTTGTGATGGCTGACGGAGTATATTTCACTACAGGTTCTCAGATTCTTCCTGGTTTTCAATCAAATCGGCTTGAAGAATTTGCTAATGGAGCAGGGTATCCAATTTCGATGGAAATCAGTAATAAAATAGATTTAATTGAAAAATTGCCTGATCTTTTAGATTCTGATGGTCCAATATTTGTTGCACTGAAAGTAGAACAACCTAGCAGGGATTTGCCAAATTTTGTGGGAACTACTGAGAGGAAAATTAGAGAGATATCGAATGAAATTCAAAAACTGTGATCAAAGAACATTTGGAGAAAATATTGATATCCCCTAGAGATGCAGTCACATCGATCTCAAAGATTAGAAATGATGCTATTGTGGTTAGTACAATGACTGCCAATCGTTATTGGGATCGTGTCACAGAAAATAGGGAGCTAGATTTGCCGGTATTCGGAGGGATGGGTAAAGCATCTTCAATAGGATTGGGCTTGGCCTTAGCATTGTCAGATCGTAAAGTTATAGTTTTGGATGGTGATGGTTCCTTGTTGATGAATTTGGGGAGTTTGGTGACCATTTCTGAGTCCCAACCAAAAAACTTTATTCATTTTGTTTTTCAGGACGAAGTATATTTCACAACCGGCTCTCAACCCATACCAAATGCATCAAATTTCAGTTTTAAAGAAATGGCTTTAGCTGCGGGGTACAACATCGCATTTGAGTTTGATGATTATGAGATATTCGATAACGATCTAGTGAACGTTTTGAAAGAACAAGGCCCTGTTCTTGTGTGTCTAAAAATATCTCATCCTGATAATGTTCCAGCAGATTATAGGGAAAGTACTTCTGAAAGAATGAAGATATTGATGAATGCGTTAAATCCGGATTTGAAGGACGAATAATTGTGGAAAAAGATTTGCAAAAATACTTAGATGTCGCAAATCAAATTGCTGATAAAGCTAGAGAAATTTCTATGACCTATTTTCGAAATGATTTTCAAGTCTCAATCAAAGATGATTTCACTCCTGTAACACTAGTTGACAAAAAAATAGAATCTTTCGCCAGAGAAATTATTAAAATCAAATTCCCTCAATCTGGAATCATTGGTGAAGAAGAAGCAAACTTTCAAGTTGAAGCAGAAGATATTTGGGTAATTGATCCGATTGATGGGACGAAAGCATTTGTTTCTGGAATTCCAATGTTTACTACAATGATTGGGGTATTACGTCGTGGGGTTCCGGTTTTAAGTGTAATTGATAATCCTGTAATGAATGAACGCTGGATTGGGATAGAAAATGAACCTAGTATGCTAAATGGTGCAAATTTATCAACTTCTTATAAAAGAGATATTAGCGAATGTTCTTTACATGCTACTTCACCTCAAATGTTTTCCAGTGCAGAATATTTGCGGTGGTTGGAATTGGCAAAAAGTGTCTCTTTTCACCATTATGGTTCAGAAAGCTATAGCTATTGTTTGCTAGCCGCTGGACATATGGAATTGGTTGTCGAAGCTGATTTAAAGATTTGTGATTTTTTGCCTGTGGTTAAGTTGATTCAAGGATCTGGGGGGATAATTACAGATTGGAACGGTAATCCCCTGACTATAGAATCTGACGGTCATGTTTTAGCTTCGGCTTCTCAATTGATTCATAATCAAGCGATCGAAATTCTTCGGTCAAATTGACTTAAAAATTTGTGTCAAATTAGTGGTTAATTAGATTAATCCGGTATTACAGTTGATTCTGGATCTTTCCCAAGTGCCACATTCACACAATTGTATACTGCAAATGATCTAGCTTTAGTGTGGAATTGTGCTGACATTGCTGCTAGATGAGGGGTAATCAACACGTTGTCTAATTCCAATAATCGGTTATCTAAATTAATTGGCTCATTTTCTGTTACATCAAGTGCTGCACCTGAGATTTGTTTGTTTACAATAGCATGAATTAATGCTTCTTCATCTACAACAGGTCCTCTACATGCATTGATCAAAATAGCAGTAGATTTCATGGTGTCAAATTCAGGATAACTGATCATTTTTGTTGTTGTATTGTTTTTTTATACTGCACCAATATTTATAAATTTTACAGACAAAAATTTCTACCACTTTTTATAGTCCGTAGAAAATTGAAAAAGCCTTTAAATAGAGGTTTTTTTGTAAATAGTTTTGTCAAGATCAAACTTTACAGAAAATAAAAAAAATGTT
>CAZWTJ010000016.1:0-11452 GCA_964637555.1 uncultured Dehalococcoidia bacterium
AGAGGAATGAGCCTCACTTCCACCTAATCCCACAACGCCTACTATTTCGGCGATTTTTGCAGCAAATTCATTTTCAATGCTTGAATTTGATCCATTTTGAGTTTCAATTTCGTCAACTATCGAGAAAATTGGATGTTCGGAGGCTATTTGAGGTGTTAATTCTCCATTACTAACTTCTGGCCACAACAAATTCGCATTGTTTAATGGGGTGTCGAATAATCTTCTGCATGGATGAGCTGAAATCATGAGACCACCTTTTTGGTCTAAGATTTTTCTTAGAGTCCTAATGTTACTAATTCCATCAATGTGAGAATTTAGTCCTATAACAAGTATGTGTCCCATAATTGTATTCACTTCAAGTCCAGGTATGGCAAACAAACCAGTTTTTGCAAATACCGAGGTGACTGAATAGTTATTCCATCCTCCTGAATGCTCAGATAGTAAAAATCCGTCTAGGTTGCTTTTTTTAGCTTCAGTAATGAGTTGCTCGGGTTTTAGGCTACTGTCTCCGCTGCCGTGAGTTGTATGTATGTGCATATCTAGATTCATTAGAAGATTAGTTGCTACCAAGTTCGAATATTGCTGGCATGAGTGCTCCGAAAATTATGCATACTGCAATTAAGAATGCTAGTAATGATTTGGAAAATTTTATGTTTGAATAGATTACTACACTTGAAATAATAGCACTCAGACTCAGAACAAAAACAAAAAATACTATTTGTGGATTCTGAAGTCCAGAATTTGAATTATTCCAGAAGAAAATTTTGTATAACAAAGCAAGCAAAGTTCCAACTAAAGTGCAGGCAGGAGCAGCAAGTATTGTAATAGATAGCATTAATTTATGAATTTGAATGCCAAACATACGATTTTGATCGTAAGGAATATCTTTTTTTGTAGCGACTAATAAACTTATAGCCGACAATGTAATTGTGGCTAAAGCCATTATTGCCCCGCAAATTGCTCCGCTAAGAATTACCGTCATTTGGAGATCCTGAATATGTTTTCAAAGCGGTTGTTAGGTAAGTTGAAATCTTCAGTTTGCGTTCGATAATTAGTTTGATTGCTGTTGCCATTTCTTTACGTTCAATTGGACAAAATAATGCGGGGCCTGAACCACAAAGATGGACTTCTCTCAAGCCAAGGGATCGGAGTTCGTCGGTAATTAGAGTAATTTCTTGAAATGCATATGGAGCAATTTTATCGAATACATTGAAGAAAAATTGTGGAGGCACATCTCCTCCTCCTCGAATGCGTGCTTCGAGCTTTCTAGTCAATGCTCCAGAAGTAAAATGCGAACTTTCTACCATTTTGTACAGTTGTGATGTTTTGTTTTCTAACTTTATGTTGGGAGAAATTATTAAAAACCAAGGCAAATTGGGCATTGGCAATTCGCGAATTGCCTCGCCTTGTCCAGATACTAAAGCTGTACCTCCTGTTAGGAAAAAAGGTATGTCAGATCCCAGTTCCGATCCAATCTTTGACAATTCTATAACTGATAAATTTAGATCCCATATTTTGTTCAAGCAAATTAATGTTGTTGCCGCATTACTGCTTCCACCTCCCAAACCTGCTGCGATAGGTATTTTCTTTTTGATTGATATATGTACACCTTTGTCTAGTTTTAAGGAATCTTTTAATAGTTTTGCAGCTTTGTAAGAAAGGTTATTTTGTTCGTTTGAAAGTATTTCGTTATCTGTAGTAACAGAAATGCCAGAAGATAAATTAAATGACATTTCATCAAAAAGGCCTAGGGTTTGCATTATGGAAGATATTTCGTGATATCGATTCTCTTTACGACCCAAAATCTCAAGCGTTAAATTAATTTTTGCAGGGGATAAAACTTTCATATCGATCTCTGAATTCACAGTAATTTGTCATAAGATTCGTATAACAATCCCCATTCATCCATAGTTAGGGTTTCAGCTCTTCTCTTTTTGTCGATTTGAGCTGAATTCAGTAGTGAGTTGACTTGGTCAGTATTTAGGTTGATTCCGTTACGAAGAGAGTTATGAATTTGCTTCCTAGAAGAACTAAATCCTGCACGTACAAGACGGGCGAAATCCCTATCATTCCTAATTTCAAAATAAGGTGAATTGTATACATCAATGTGTACAATTGCAGATGTGACTGTTGGCATTGGTCTAAAGCATCCTGGAGAAACATATCTGATGATTTTCGGAGATCCATAAAGTTGTGACATTACTGAAAGAGTGGACATTTTTCCAGGTTTTGCGACCATGTTTTGAGCAACTTCTCGTTGAATCATAATAATCATGTTAGTAGGTTTTTTATCGGCTTCAAGAAATCTCATAATAATTGGCATTGCAGCATAGTACGGAAGGTTTGCCACAACTTTGTATTTTGGATTTTCTTCATGAAAAATTTGATCAAGAGATAAATGACGCGCATCTCCTGTAATTATTTCAAGTTTAGATTCGTGCTTCATTTCTTCAGAGAGCTCAGACGCTAAGTTTTCATCCATTTCCACTCCAACAACTTTTGCACCTTGATTCAATAGTTCCCTTGTGAGGAAACCTCTTCCAGTTCCAATTTCTACAACTAAATCGTCCTTTGAAATTTCTGCCGCTCGGATAATTGAGCTTAGTACTCGTTGGTCGATAAGGAAATTTTGTCCCAGGGATTTTTTTGCGAATCTATTAAATTTTTGGCTTGATGATTCTGAAGTTCTCATTTTTTAACTTTGATAGAGATTTTGCTCGTGCACCTGCTAATCGATCTCACTGTCAACTTATTGGTTGAATTCGACTCGATCGGGGCTATCCTACGGCACCCAGAAATGACTACTTACCGCTGCTTCTTCTCAGATCTGACGGGGTTCGCAGGTTTCCGCCGCGTAGGACCCAGATCTCAACACCAAACTCAAAAAATAGAGGTCTTAAGATATAACCTTTTAGCAGGAATTCAGCCTCGCTGAGCGGATTGCGAGTTCAAGGCACCGCTAACTCCCCGCCTAGCACGAGCTAATATCATGTTAGTGAAATTTTACAAATGCTGCAACGTGAAAGGTTGATTGGGGGGCCAATTTTTTAGCAGATTCATTGCGGGAATCATTTTTTAGTTTTTAGAACGGTTAAAAAGGCTTCTTGAGGTATTTCAACGTTGCCAATATGTTTCATTCTTTTTTTACCTTCGCTTTGTTTCTGGAGAAGTTTTCTTTTTCGAGTGACATCACCCCCATAACATTTCGCTATTACGTCTTTACGTAAAGCTCTTATAGTTTCACGTGCAAGAATTTTGCCTCCAACCGCTGCTTGAATTGGGACTTCAAATAATTGTCTAGGGATCAAGTCCTTCAATCTAGTAACAAGATCTTTCCCATGATGATATGCTTGGCTTCTTTCTACAATTTGAGAAAGAGCATCTACAGGATTTCCATTAATCAGAATGTCTAATTTCACAACATTACTGGCATGATAGCCTGATAATGAATAGTCCATTGATGCATAACCTTGGGTTCTAGCTTTTAGTTGATCGTAGAAGTCAATTAGAACTTCTGACAAAGGAATTGAATATTGTAAAACGACCCTGGGAACAGAGTTTGAATTCACTTCTTGTTGAAGGTATTCCATAGTTTTGTAGGTGCCTCGGTTATTTGTGACCAGATCCATTACTGCTCCGATAAATGTTGAAGGAGTAATAATGCTTAAATCTAGCCAGGGCTCTTGTATTTCACTAATTTTTTGAATATCCGGTAATTGAGATGGGCCTTCTATCTCGAGTGTTTTGCCATCTGTGGTAACAATTTTATAACCTACACTGGGTGCAGTCGCTATAAGAGTAAGATCGAATTCTCTTTCCAGGCGTTCTTGTACTATGTCCATGTGTAATAACCCCAGGAAACCACATCTAAATCCAGATCCTAATGCCAATGAATTTTCGGGTTGAAAAACAAGTGCAGCGTCATTGAGGCGCAATTTTTCCAACGCATCTCTTAAATTCATATATTCCTCCCCATTAGAAGGATATAGACCTGCAAATACCATTGGCTTCATCTGCTGGTATCCCTTTAATGGTTCTGATGCTCCGGAAATCGCGTCAGTAATTGTATCTCCAACAGGGGCATCCCCAACATTTTTAAGACCGGTAGCTATATAACCCACCTCACCTATAGATAGTGAAGTTGTAGGATGAGGGTCAGGAACGAAGACACCTAATTCTAGTACATCACTTTTTGTTCCCGCAGCCATCATTTGTAACTTGTTATTAGTTTTTAGAGTCCCATCGAAAATTCTTACGTAACTAACGACACCTTTGTAAGAGTCATATTTTGAATCAAATATTAGTGCTTGTAAGGGATTGTCTTCATTACCAGCGGGAGCAGGGACCTTTTCCACTATCGCCTCGAGCAATTTTTCTATTCCAGTTCCATCCTTTGCGGAGACTTCAAGTATTTCTTCAGGAAGAAATCCGAAGCCGTTTTGCATTTCTTCTGATACAGACTTTGGGTCTGCTGCATCCAAGTCGATTTTATTTATTACAGGGATGATTTCTAAGTCGTTTTCTATTGCTAAATAGGCGTTAGCAAGAGTTTGTGCTTGAATACCTTGAGTTGCATCTACGATTAGAATTGCGCCTTCACAAGCAGCCAAACTTCGAGAGACTTCGTAAGTAAAATCTACGTGACCCGGTGTGTCTATAAGATTGAGTTGATATTCATTCCCATCAGATGCTGGGTAAATCATTCTGACCGCTTGAGATTTAATTGTAATTCCACGTTCTCTCTCAAGGTCCATTGAATCGAGAACTTGCTCTTTCATATTTCTGGAATCGATGGTGTTTGTTGCAGATATCAGTCTGTCAGCCAAAGTAGACTTACCATGGTCGATATGAGCAATTATGCAAAAATTCCGTATTTGGTTCGGCGGCATATAGTTTCCAGTTATTTGGTATTAAACGATGGTTTCTATTTTTGATTTGTGGTGATTGTTTAATTCTAGTTTTTGGTGGGGAAGGGGAGACTCGAACTCCCACGCCTTGCGGCACATGATCCTAAATCATGCTCGTCTGCCAATTCCGACACTTCCCCTCAGACATATTATACAGTCAAGTTTGGTTCGGTGGAACATATTGGAGTGCTAAAACAAAAAAGTTTTCTCTTAAATCTACAAGTTTTCATTTTATTGTTGTGAATTGTAATAAACTAAGCCCACATTTTAATTTGGAGAAAATTATGAGTGATTCTAACTTGTCCCAAAAATTAAGAGGATCGATTCCAGATTTGGAGTCCACTCAGATAATGAATGCTCTTGCTGATCAAGTATTGATTTTTCGAGATGAATACGGGATTCCTCATGTCCAGGCGAATTCAGTTGAAGATGCATTTTTTGGACAAGGATTTGTTACGGCTCAAGACAGATTATGGCAAATGGATTTTGATCGCAGAAGAGCGTATGGGAGATGGTCTGAATTTGCCGGTAAAATAGGGCTTGAACAAGATATTATTATGCGGAGATTTGGGATAAAAGAGAGTGTGAGAAATGATTTTTCTGCTTTGAATGCAGATACTAAATCAATGCTAGATTCTTATTCCAAAGGTGTTAATGCCTTTATTAATTCTACCGATCGATTCCCTGCAGAATATGAAATGGTCAATTCCATTCCAGAAGAGTGGGATCCCGTAGATTCTTTAGCGGTATTTAAAGTTCGGCATATTTTAATGGGTGTTTTTGAAGGAAAACTGTGGAGAGCAGAGGTAGTGAACTCACTTGGATCAAAGCGGGCGGCTCAATTTTTCACAGGATATCAACAGGATCACTTGTTAATAATTCCACCAGGTGAAAATTTCGAAGGCCAGGAACTCAATGGGTCGGAAATATTTTCGAACAATAAACTTGAAGCGCAGATTGTTTCAGAATATTTTGACTCGGGAAGTAATAGTTGGGCAATCAATGGAGATCGCTCCTATTCGGGGAAGCCTCTATTGGCTGGAGATCCCCACAGAGGTTTAGATGTTCCAAATGTTTATTACCAGAATCATGTGAAGTCAAAAGAGTTTGATGTCATTGGGCTATCTTTTCCAGGCGTCCCAGGGTTTCCTCATTTTGGCCATAATGGAAAAGTTGCTTGGAGTGTGACACATGCCAATTCTGATTATCAAGATCTTTATGTCGAAAAATTTTCGTCAAACGGAACAAGATATGAATTTGATGGGGCTCTGTTGGATGCTGAAATAACTTACGAAACGATTAAAGTCAGGGGTTCTAAGGATCAGGATATCAAACTCACTAAAACACATCACGGGCCTGTTATTTTTGGAGACCCAGAAATTGGTCATGGGATTTCGTTCAAATATACTGCAACGGATTCAAGCAATTTAGGATTTCAATGCATCAGGGAAATGAATACCGTTGAGAATGTGGAACAGATGGATGAATCGATGCGACAATGGGTGGATCCTTGCAACAATTTTGTATTTGTTGATTCTCATGGAGAGATTGCTTATTTGCATAGAGGGAAAGTTCCAATTCGAGCATCTGAAAATGCTTGGCTACCAGTATCTGGAATAAATCTTGATACTGAATGGACTAGTGAAATTCCTTTTGAGGAATTGCCTAGAATTCGATCACCTAAAGATGGAATAATTGTTACTGCAAATAACAAAATAGTGGGCGAAAAATATCCGTATTATCTTAACTTAGACTATTCCCCTGAGTATCGAGCTCGGAGAATATTTGAAAGGATCGTTGGCATGTCTGATGTCACGGTTGATGATATGAGTTCTATACATTCTGAAAGAATTTCTATACCCGCACAAACTTATACCAAAGAAATCGACAAGATCAAGTCCCGAATTAGTGACCCTTTTATCCTTAAAATTGCTGAATCATTGGTGCAGTGGAATTGTTCAATGGATCCTGATTTATATGAGCCAACGATTTATAGTGAGTTTCGCAAAGTTTTACACAAAAAATTAATTTCATCATTAATGGGAGAAGATTTATCAAATAAAATGTTTTCTGGCAGTGGAAGAGGTGCTCCAAGGCATTTGTCTCATCTGAGTGCTCTATTCGTTTCAATGGTTGAAAAAGGTGATGAGACCTTTTTACCAGAAGGACAAACTTGGGATTCTATAATATTGGATTCATTTAATGAATCTGTTTTGGAGTTAAGAAATTCACTGGGAGAGACCTTAGATAATTGGGTGTGGGGTGAAATTCATCAAACCAATCCTCGACATACACTATCTGACTCTTTTCCCAAGTATGCACAAATGTTAAATCCTCCTTCAATTGCTATGGGAGGTGATTCTGATACCCCGCAAGCAGCAGGTTTTTCTTTTGAATCCTATGTCGTCACAGGGATGTCAGTGGCTAGGTATGTTTTCGACACATCGAACTGGGATAATTCTAAATGGGTTGTGCCTCTTGGATCATCAGGTCATCCGGGGAGCAAACATTATTCGGATCAATCTGGAATTTGGGGAGAAATTAGGTTGATCCCAATGTTGTATGGATGGGATACGATTAAGCAATCTGCTGAAACTACACAAATACTCAATCCTTGAATTTTGATTAGATTATTCTGGTATAATTTCATCAAGTAAAATTTCATACTTCGGAGTCGAATGATGCAAGATATTAAAGGAAAATTAGCAGAGGCTCGATCTAGAATTTCGCTGATAATGGTGCGTCTTTGACTTGCCTGAAAAGCGTAGACAAATCGCAGTATTAGAATCTGACGCCGCGAAGCCAGGATTTTGGGATTCGTCTTCGATTGCACAATCTAAAATGAAGGATCTATCTAAATTAAACAACGAGGTTTTTGGTTGGGAACAATTGCTTAAAGATGTTGATTCAACATCTGATTTGTTGCAATTGGCAATCGAAGAGAAGGATGATTCATTGATCCAATCGTTGATAAAAGATTCAAATGATGCAATTCAAAGATTTGAACAAATGGAATTGCAATTGATGTTGGGTGATCAGTATGATGATCATAATTCACTTATTGCTATACATGCTGGTGCTGGAGGCGTAGATTCTCAGGATTGGGCTCAGATGTTATTGAGAATGTATATAAGATGGGCGGAAGAACAAGGATTTAAAACTAATTTGTTGGATGTTTCCTATAGTGAGGAAGCAGGCATTAAAAGTGCCACATTGCATGTTTCTGGGCTGTATGCTTATGGGTATCTGAAAGCTGAACGTGGAGTTCATAGGCTTGTGAGAATTTCCCCTTTTGATGCTGACCATGCGAGACACACTTCATTCGCATTAATTGAGATTTTACCCGAAGTTGCTGAGAACGTAGATATAGAAATTGATACCGACGATTTAAAAATTGACGTTTTTAGGGCAGGTGGTGCTGGAGGGCAAAGTGTCCAAAAAAACTCTACTGCTGTTAGAATTACTCATATACCAAGTGGAATCAAGGTGAGTTGTCAGAATGAGCGTTCACAGCATCAGAACAAGGAAATCGCAATGCGTATTTTAACATCTCGTTTGGCTGAATTAGAAATTAAAGCTAGAGATGAAGAAATTAGTCGACTGAAAGGCGAACATACTTCCGCAGAATGGGGGAACCAGATTAGAAGTTACGTTTTGCATCCTTATAGATCCGTGAAGGATCATAGAACTGGGTGGGAGACATCCGATGCTGACGCTGTGTTAGATGGTGACTTAGAACCATTTATCAAGGCATATTTAACTTCTGTAGTCGGCGATTTAAATTAGGGAAAATTAAAATTTAGGAGTACAAGGTTTACGAAAATGAGAAAATCATTAGTCTTTACAGCATTCACCACATTAATTCTTGTTCTGACAGTTGCTTGTTCTAGCGAAGATAATACACAACAGGAGGGGTTAACACTTCCTCCATCTGAATCTTCCACTGCTACCATTCCTAATTCAAGCGACTTGTCTAAATCTAAGTTGGATTTGCAGAATCGGTCATCTTCATCATCAGCGGCTGAAGATTCAAAAAAGTCTGATCCTTCCCCTCAGAGAGTGAACGAGTCGGAAGCTAATAACAAACCTCAAGGAGGAATACTGAAACGGCTCTGGTCAGATCCTCCAACATTAGATCCGCATCTCACAAGTGATACTACTTCTTCTGGGATAGTTGTGGAAATTTTTTCTGGTTTGGTAACAATGAATACCGACTTGCAGTTGATTCCGGATCTAGCGGAAAGTTGGGAGATTAATGAAGATGGAACGATCTATATTTTCCATCTTCGTGAGAATGCAAAATTTCATGATGGATCCCCAGTAACCGCTCATGATTTTAAATGGTCTATTGAAAGAGCCGCAAATCCAAAAACAGCTTCACCAGTGGCAGGTACCTACCTGAAGGATATTATAGGTGCTTCAGATGTTTTGGATGGAAACAGTGTTGAAATTTCTGGAGTCACAGTGATTGATGATCATACATTAGAAATAAAAATTGATGCCCCAAAGGCATACTTTTTGGCTAAGTTAACTTATCCCACTGCTTACTTTGTTCATCAAGAGACTGTGGAAACTGGCGGTAGAGGTTGGTTTTTAGAAAACCCGAATGGAACTGGTCCATTTAAACTTAAAGAATATAGGATTGGAGAGAGACTGGTACTCGAACGCAATGATTTATTTTATAGGGATCCGCCCAATATTGAATTCATTGAAAACAATTTAGCTGGTGGACAATCAATGCAAATGTACGAAAAAGATGAAATTCATATCACAGGGGTTGGTGTGAGTGATCTGGATCGAATATTAGATCCTAGTAATCCTCTAAATAGGGACTTGGTAGTTGCCCCTCCGAGCTTTAGTGTTTCTTATATAGGGTTTAACACCAATATGCCACCATTTGATGACCAGAAGTTCAGACAAGCATTAAATCATGCTATTAACAAAGAATTAATTGCCAGTCAGGTATTGTCTAACTTGGTAGTCCCTGCATACGGAATTTTGCCCCCAGGTTTTCCAGGGCACAACGAAGATCTGGATGGATTGAGGTTTGATCCAGAGAAAGCTCGAAAATTATTATCAGAATCAAAATATGCAGGATTTTTGGCTAATATTCCTTCAGATGAGCCACATTATCAATTAGCTCAAGAATTGTTGTCGGCTTCCCAAAGTTCATTATCGGATCAATTGCCACGAATTATTATTTCTGTTCCCGGTACTGGAGGAAGTGTAGGGTTAGATTTGGAGGTTGTAGTAGACATGTGGGAACGTGAATTGGGAGTGGTGGTAGATTTCCAACAAGTCGAATGGGCAACTTTTTTGAAAGATTTGGATAAGCAAACCTTCCAAAGTTTTGCAGGTTTAGGTTGGGAAGCTGATTATCCAGACCCTCAAGACTTTTTGGATGTATTGTTTCACTCTGATAGTGATATAAATCACGGTGCGTATTCAAATCCTGCAGCTGATAAGATACTTGAAGAAGCACGTACTTTGAAAGATCCTCTAGAAAGGTATCGATTGTACAGTCAGGCTGAGAGGTTGATAGTGGAAGACGCGGCTTGGGTGCCTATGTGGTACACAGGTGAGAGATACGTATTAATCAAACCAAATGTAAAAGGTTATAGGCTTACTCCGATGATTATTCCAAAGCTAAAGGAAGTTTATTTTAGCAATAATTAAGATGTTTTAAATGTGGTTTTATATCCTGAGAAGACTCCTGTGGTTACCATTTCTTTTATTGGTGGTAACGTTCATTACTTTTGTAATGGTGAGAATTGTTCCTGGAGATCCAGTGGTGGTGATGTTAGGGGCTAGATATGATGCAGAGATAGCTCAAAATATCAGAGATCAATTAGGACTCCATCGGCCATTCCTACTACAATATTTAGATTATATATGGGATGCAATTCGAGGAGACTTCGGAGAAAGTTATCGATTTAGAGGACAAAGTGTTAGTTCGCTTTTAAGTTCAAAAATGTGGGTGTCTCTTCAGGTAAATATTGCCGCACTTACAGCCAGTGTGTTTATAGGGCTGCCATTAGGATTTTTTATTGCTCATAGACAGGGTCGGTGGCAAGATCCGTTAATTGTTTCTATTGGATTCATTTTAGGAGCTATTCCTATCATGGTAACTATCCCCGCTGTATTATGGATCGGATGCCTGAAGCTTGATTTATTGCCATGTTCTGGATGGGGTGGAATGTTTGATTTGAGGATTATTGTCCCCATCATTACTTTGGGAATCTTCGGGTTTGCAGGGATAATGCGTCTCATGCGATCTAGTACCCTCGATGTATTGGGACAGGATTACATTAGAACTGCTAAGGCGAAAGGATTGTCAACTTTTCAAATTGATAGGAAGCATGTTTTGAAAAATGCGTTGATTCCTGTAATTACAGTTTTGAGTCTCTCTTTGGATGGGATTTTGACTACTAGTTTTGTAGCGGAAAGAATTTTGGGAATTCCAGGGATGGGAGATTTTGCTATTCAAGCCGTTTTTAATAGAGATTATCCAGTGATTATGGCTACTACAATTATTGGAGCGACTG
>CAZWTJ010000016.1:11462-24209 GCA_964637555.1 uncultured Dehalococcoidia bacterium
GTGATAGCAAATTTGTTAGCAGATATTGCTTATGGGTTGATTGATCCGCGAATAAGATATGATTAGTTTTATTAGGAAAAAAGTTTGATTTTTGAACAATCAAAATCTGTTGAGGTTCTTAGTCAGCCTGAAAAACGGCGAGGTCATTTACGTCGTGCTATTTCGCGCTTAGTCAGAAAAAAAATCGCCCTTTTTAGCTTTTTAGTAATAGTTGTAATTTACTCTGCAGGGATACTGGCACCATGGATTTCACCGTATGACTACAATCAGACGGATTTGTTAAATGCCAAGATGGGACCTAGTATAAGCCATTTAGCTGGAACCGATTTGACGGGCAGGGATGTCTTCACTAGGGTTTTGTGGGGAGTTCAAAATACTGTGATTTTGACATTTATTTCAATGATTACAGGTAGTTTGATAATTGGAATAAGTTTAGGGTTAATTTCTGGTTATTTCGGTGGCAAAATTGATGCGATTATTAACCGCACCGGAGAAATTTTTGCATCTTTCCCTACCTTTTTCCTTCTAGTATTAATCGCAGCTAGTCTGCGCCCACGGTTTACTACTTGGGCATATTGGCTGGATGATTACACTTTTCTAGAAGGCGTTGCTACTTCCGGGGTAGTTGATTATTTGGTTATATCATTATCTTTGGTTTCTTTCAGTTGGTTTGGTATGTCGAGAGTTGTGAGAGGGCAAACACTGACTCTAAAGTCGAGACAATTTGTTGAAGCTTCGGTAGCAATGGGATCTTCAACTCCACGAATTCTAGTGCGTCATATTTTGCCTAATGCTATTAGCCCTGTTGTGGTATTAGTTACCATGGGAATGGGTAGTATGGTTGGGGCAGAGATTTTACTGAGTTGGTTAGGCCTTGGGATACAACCCCCTAGACCTAGTCTTGGCAGAATGCTTTTAGAAGGTGGAAGTATAAGCACTTTGCGGCAATGGCCTTGGTTATTACTAGCCCCAGGTTCAGTCGCGTGGATATTAGTTTTGTGTTGGAATTTGCTCGGTGATGCTCTGAATGACGTTTTAAATCCTAGGACAAGATAATTTTGGGTGAAAAAAGGGGTTGCTCAAATTTAATGGTACCCCCGGCGGGATTCGAACCCACGCACCTGGCTCCGGAGGCCAGTGCTCTATCCACTGAGCTACGGGGGCATTATTCACAAAAATGAACAAAAATTGGTATAAATTCACTAATTTCAGTCTTTTCAAGTGCAAATTGCCTAAATTTATCCTTACTTTATGAATTAAATTGTGCTAAATTATACTCTAAATACGGGTGGTTTGTTGTCGAGTCGATGGTATCGAAGCGATATCGGAAATACTAATTATATGTATCCTAATATCTTGACAATCACCGTCCGGAATGAATATTATTGCTGGTGTGTGAACGAAACTGAGTTTTTCCGTCAAGTTCGAAGCTTTTTAGGACCTCAGGTTTGTGCATCGAAGTTCTCGGATTGAATTATCAGAGAGGGGATCAGATGAGAAAGATTAATATGAAAAGCGTGGTGCTTACCATAATCGCTTCCGTGATGTCCGTGGCGTTGTTCGTCGGATGTGCTGGAGCAGATGGAGTTCCTGGACAACCAGGTTTATCCGGTTTGCAAGGCGCACAAGGTATTCAAGGTGAGCCAGGCTTGCCAGGTTTGTCAGGTTTGCAAGGTATTCCAGGTAACCAAGGACCTCCTGGTGCTCAGGGCCCACAAGGACCTCAAGGCGTTCCAGGTCTTCAGGGAGCCCAGGGTGTAGAAGGTGATGTATCTGTGGTTGAAGTTCCAGCTGAGGATAACTCAAGCATTAGTGTAAGCAAGACTAACGTGACTACATCAGAAGCTATTACTGTTAATGGTTCTGGTTTTACAGTCGGTGAATCAGTAACGTTGTGGCTTGTATTGGATGGAGACCAAGGAATTATAGTGGGTGGTGGAACAGGCAGCCAAGTTGTTGCTAATGGTTCTGGAGCTTTCTCTGCTAGCTTTGCAGAGATAGGAGGAGGCGCTGTTAATCATGCGCGTGCTATCGGAGCTCGAACGATTTTAGCTGAAGGTGCTGATGGATCACGAGCTAGTGCTGGAGTTAATGTTATTGCCAAGGCAGTAAACGTAAGTCCTGCATCTTCGCTTGACGTCGCTGAAGGTTATATTGAGCCTGTTGGTGGTTCGGCTACTATTAATGGTTCCGGATTCCAGTCCGGTGAAGCTGTTGCTATAAGTGCTGTGTCAGCATCTGGCGGACTTAATGTTCTAGTTGGCTCAGTTGCAAGTGTTAATGACTCTGGAGCGTTTTCAGTAGTGATTGATGATGAATTGAGCGCAGGCGTTTATTCATTAGAGGCTAATGGCACTGGAGGTTCAGTTGCTACCGCACCTCTATGGGTAGTTGCTAAGTAGTCTTCCTGCGGGAACAATTTATATTTGATATATTGTGGGGTTTTCCAGAATTCTCTGGAAAACCCCCAAGGTTGTACAACTAAGATAGATTATGGTACTTCCAATTCTCTTGTATGATAAAACAAAGGGAATTGGATTTTTTGTGCCAAAATTTGGATACTTAAGTAAACTTGTGTTTAGGGATGTGGAGAAGATGTCTTAGTTGTGAATGGTCTTTTCACGGATCGGTTGTCTGAAACAACTACAACTTAGCGATATATTCTAAGCAAACAAAAATTACCTTCTTACTTAAGAGTTCAAAAAAGTTACGGGTTCAAGCATGTGAGGTTAGTTTTAAAGTTGACGCCTAACTCTGAGAAGTAATGGTTTCAGATTGTCGCTGTTGACGACCTCAATTCTGAGTCCATCTGATTGGCATATATCTCCAATAGATGGGATTTTACCTAATTGTTCTGATACATATCCCCCAAGAGTATCAAATCCATTATTTGTCAAATGAATATCTAGCAACTCATTTAAATCATCAATACTTAGGCTTGCGCTGATTAGATAATTATTTTCGTTGATTTTATGATACTCAGGACCTTCTTCATCGAATTCATCTTGAATTTCCCCAACTATTTCTTCCAGGACATCTTCAATAGTCGTGAGTCCTGATACGCCTCCGTATTCGTCTACGACTATTGCCATGTGGGTTCGTTTTTGTTGGAATTCGTTGAGTAGTTCTTCAAGAGTCTTAGATTCAGGTATAAACAATGCTGGTCGCATTAACTCAGATACAGGAGCTTCCATACTATCGTTGTTTTCGACTAAGTGTCTGAGAATGTCTCTTGCGTGCGCAACTCCACGAACATTATCAAGAGAATTTTCATAGACAGGTATTCTACTATGGCCGGCTGACATGATATTTTCTACTAGTTCACTAATTGGAGTAGTAAGATCTACTGCTACTATGTCAAGCCTGGGTAGCATTACCTCTCGTGCAGTTGTTTTGTCGAGTTTGAAAACAGCTCTGATCATTCTTACTTCGTGTTCGTCTATTTCTTCAGAGGGCGTGTCGAATTGGAGGGTGATTTCGTTATTTTGATTAATAGTTGTTTTGTCGGATTGGTTATTATTTTGTCTCATTAAAAAGTTTGATATCGATTTGGATACTTTTACAATTGGTGACAAAAACCAACCAATTCTATCAATCACTGGAGATGAAATTTGAATAATAGATTTGGAGTAACGCCTAGCAAAAAACTTTGATGATTCGTTAATTAATCCAATTATTAATGAAGTACCAATTAAAGTGCAGATGAAAATTATTGCCCAATTGTTTGTAATAGAAGTCAGTAATAAAGCAATTATGAACACTATTGTTGAAGTGATTGAAACGTGCCGAAGGATCGGAACCATAATGTCTTGGAAATTAGACTCAGCAAATGGGTTTGGAGAAGCATTGGGGTCATCTTCTGCTATTAGACGCAAGTAATGCCTACGCAACGTTTCTACAGATGCGCTGACCAGCGAAATAGCAGCAAATATTAATACTGATATTACTAGTCCTGCTAGATATAAATTGGTACTATCAGGGTCCATTTTTTCGCTCGCGCTGTCAGGAATTCTGACCGAGAGCAAACTTTCCTCTTATGACTTGTATCCTATAGTTATCAAATTTTTTGCATGTTTTCAACAATTGATGCGTACCTAGATTGTATCATCATTGCTAATTCTGCTTCAGCTAACTGAGTTGGATTATTAACTCCTAGCGCTTCTTGTTTGGTTTTTGACGAGACAGTTTGAATTTCTAACTGATTCTCCACTGCTATTTGAACCAAATCCGTTAGTAGTATTTCACCTTTAGGTGAAGGCTTTAGGGATGTGATGCTTTCCTTCAACCAGTTTGAATCAAAACAATAAACTCCGGCATTGATTTCATTAATTAATTTTGTTGTATTACTAGCCACATCATGCTCAACGATTTTAATTACTTTCCCATCATTGTTTCGAACGATTCTTCCTAATCCATCAGGATTTAAAAGTGTGGATGTAAGTAATGTTATCGCCGCCTCTGAACTGATATGGGTGTTAATTAGTTCTTTAATTGTTTCTGGCAAAATTAAAGGAGTATCAGCCATTAGAACTAATGTGGTTGGAAAATTATTGCATAATTTTGTTGCTGCTTTTGATAGTGCGTCACCAGTTCCAAGAGGAATGGGTTGTTCTACGAAATCTACTGTTTCTGTGATTGAATCTTCAATTTCTGAAGAGTCAATTGGAGTTACCACTATGATGGAATTAACACCTGTTGATTGAATTGTGCGAACAACAATATTGACCATTTCAACTCCACCTACAGTGTGTAAAACTTTCGGGAGAGTTGATTCCATTCGTTTGCCGTTACCGGCAGCCAATACAACGGCACATACGTCAGAGTGCATTGATGTTCACAATGAAGGAGTCGTTTCTTGAAATCGACCCATGATTACAGTTGGTTGAAAAGTAGAATTTTAAGTTCATGTACACCGCATCAATCTACCAATCTGATGAACACATGTCAAGATTTGGGACAGCTTGTGGGAATAGATGTGTAGTGATAAAATTAGAATGTACCCGCTTAGCGGGTTTTTTTTTGAGTATGTATAGGAGTATAAATGGCTAGTATTAATGTAGCAATAATTGGAGTTGGGAATTGTGCTTCCTCCCTTGTTCAAGGTGTAAGTAAATATTCAGACACTACAAATGATGAATCAGTTCCTGGGTTGATGCACCCTGTTTTGGGGGAATATGGTATTGGGGACATAAATTTTGTTGCAGCATTTGATGTGGATTCTTCAAAGGTAGGTTTAGATTTGTCTGATGCCATTCATGCTGGACCAAATAATACAGCGAAGTTTCATGATGTTGATTCTACGGGTGTAATTGTCCAAAGAGGTATGACTCATGACGGTGTTGGGAAATATATGGCGGATCGGATCAGCAAAGCAGATGGCCCAACAGATGATATCGCACAGATTTTACGCGAGCGTGAAGTGGATGTGGTAATAAACTACCTGCCCGTTGGATCTGAAGAGGCCACGAAGTGGTATGTTGAACAAGTGCTTGCAGCGGGTTGTGGTTTTATTAATTGTATTCCTGTGTTTATTGCTAGTGGGGAGAACAACTATTGGCAGAGTAGATTTGAGCAAGCAGGTGCACCAATAATAGGCGATGATATTAAATCTCAGGTAGGTGCTACTATTTTACATAGAGTCTTGACGAGGTTGTTCATGGATCGAGGCGTTGAATTAGAGCATGCATATCAATTGAATTTTGGCGGCAACGCTGATTTTATGAATATGTTAGAAAGGGAGCGTTTAGAATCTAAGAAGATTTCTAAAACTCAATCTGTTACGTCTCAGATTGACTATGGTGTTGATGGAGATGATATCCATATTGGACCAAGTGATCATGTGCCTTGGCTTACAGATAGGAAATGGGCGTATATTCGTTTAGAAGGCAAAAGTTTTGGTGAGATGCCCCTTAATGTTGAAGTAAAATTAGAGGTTTGGGATAGTCCTAATTCTGCTGGAGTTGTTATTGATGCAATTCGATGTGCTAAAATCGCCAAAGATAGAGGCATCGGCGGTGTTATTTCAGGCCCATCTGCATATTTCATGAAATCTCCTCCAGTTCAATATACTGATAATGAAGCTCGTGAAATGGTAGAAAAGTTTATCAGCGGCGAAGAAACAAGTTGATGAAATAATAATTTATCAAGGCTAGGAGGTTTTTTCTGAATCGAAGTCTGAAAATCGCACTAGTCTCACCCTATGATCATGCATTTCCAGGAGGGGTAGCTGATCACGTAAACAATCTGACAGATCAATTTGTGTCACGTGGTCATGATGTAAGAATTATTGCTCCATGTAGCGATATCACAAAAGTTCAATCTGAACGTTTTATCAGCATGGGTCGTACTGTTCCTATACCAGCCGGAGGTTCCACAGCGCGAGTTTCTTTGTCTTTATGGCTAAGGCGTAAAGTTAAAGAATTAATGATCGAAGAGCAATTTGACATTGTACATATCCATGAGCCAGGTTCAGGTGTGATAAACCTCTGCATGTTAGCGTATGCAGAAAAATTTAGATCTAAATATATTGGCACCTTCCATACATATGAGAGTCACAAATTATACAAAATTGGTGGGAAGCGATTTTTTGGGCGATATTATCAGAGACTCCATGGAAGGATCGCGGTTTCAAAAGCAGCTCACAAGTTTATCAACAAGTATTTTCCAGAAGAATATAGGATTATCCCTAATGGGATTCAATTGCAAGAATTCAGGCAAGCGGCACCTTTTGATCATTTAAAAGATGGCAAGATAAATATTCTTTTTTTGGGAAGACTAGAGAAACGCAAAGGATTGAGATATCTACTGTCGGCATATAGTCAACTGAAATGGAGATGGCCTAATCTCAGGCTAATTGTAGCCGGAGGAGGGCAGTTGGATGCTGATTCTTACAGAATTATTGGTGAAAGAGGTTTGTCTGATGTAATGTTTGTAGGAAGAGTATCTGAAGAAGAGAAGGTTAGATATTATCATTCTGCAGACATTTTTTGTTCTCCTGCAAGTGGAGGAGAAAGTTTTGGTATAGTTTTGCTGGAAGCAATGGCTTCTGGGACTCCAGTAGTTGCAAGTGATATTGATGGATATAGTGAAGTCTTAGGATCGGGTGAATTTGGTTCTCTCGTTCCTCCCAGAGATGAGGATGCATTAGTTGGGGCATTAAATGATTTAATAAATAGTGCCCAGTCAAGAAATGACTTTGCCGCAGCTGCAAGTAAAAGAGTCACTGAATTTTCGTGGGATAAAGTATCAGATCAGGTGATGGACTATTATCTGGAGTGTTTGGATAAAGACTTTGAGAAGAAGATTTAGGGGAGTAAGAATTGAATAGAGATTCAATAAGAAGATTAATTAATAGGCACATTGAATTGCCTGTGGTTTCGGTGCTTTCAAAATTGGGGGTTTCTCCTTCATTTGTTACGATGTCTGGATTGTTTTTCGCAATAATTGCCGCTGTCCTAATTTCTTTTGAATATCTTTGGATTGGTGCGTTAGTAATGTTGTTTGGGGGCATTTTGGATATGTTTGATGGGGCTTTGGCAAGAGCCACAGATAGAGTTTCAAGATTTGGGGGACTGCTGGATTCGGTAGTTGATCGAATTTCTGAGGCCGTGATTTTGGCAGGTATAGTAGGTTATTTTTTGCTGAATTCAGACACATTAGGAGTTTTCTTGGCGTATACTGCTTTTGCCGGTTCTATTATGGTAAGTTATTCAAGAGCTCGGGCTGAAGGACTAGGAGTAGAATGCAATGTCGGAATAATGACCCGTCCTGAAAGGGTTGCAGCTTTGGGAATCGGGATTTTCGTTGCTCATTGGTACCCATTAGCAATATGTTTGGTTTTAGGGCTGATTTCGGTCCTTACTATTTTCACAACTATACAAAGGGTAATTGTTACTAAGCGTTTACTGTCTGAAAAATAAAATCATGGAATAAAGAATCTTTATGGAATCTTTGAATTTAGAAATTAAGAGTTATTTGAATCGCACTCCTAAGTCCGAAAAGATGCACAGGAGAGCAAGCAAGTATTTACCAGGGGGCAGTTCTAGAGACGCGTCGTTTTTTGCGCCATATCCTATTTTTATTGAACGCGGATCTGGTACACATATATTTGATGTGGATGGCAATCAGTACCTAGACTACATGATTAATGCAACTTCTTTGATTCTTGGACATTCTCACCCTGAGATTGTTAAAGCATTGAAAAAGCAAATTGAGATAGGCGTCAGTTTCAGCGGACCAACTGATCCTCAAATAGTTCTAGCAAAGACGCTAACTGAAAGAATTCCATCAATTGAAAAAATCCGGTTTACAAATTCTGGAACTGAAGCGACTTTGAATACTATTAGACTTTCTAGAGCATTTTCAGGGAAATCAAAAATAGCCAAATTTGAAGGTGCATATCATGGATCACATGAATATGTTGCCGTAAGCGTTTCACCTTCAAATAGTGATTTGTCGCCAGATTTTACTAATCCTGTTCCAGAACATCCTGGTCAACCCAAGAGTATTCTTGAAGATGTGTTGGTACTACCCTATGGGGATTCTGAGACGTGTGAAATGTTACTTCGGAAATATTCTGATCAACTGGCTTGTTTGATAATGGAGCCAGTGTCTTCAAATTTTGGATATTTGCCTGCACCTCCTGACTTTCTAAATTTAATGAGATCTTTAACATCGGAATTGGATATAGTTCTCATTTTTGATGAAGTTCAAAGTTTTAGAGTAGCAAGAGGTGGTGCACAAGAACTTTTTAATGTTGTTCCTGATCTCACTGCTCTTGGCAAAGTCATAGGAGGGGGGCTCCCAGTAGGGGCTTTTGGAGGTAAAAATGAGTTGATGGCATTCTATGATCCAACTATTTCTGACGGAATAAAAATTCCGCATGCTGGAACTTTTAATGCTAACCCAATGACTATGGTTGCTGGCCAAGTGGTAATGAATCATCTGACTGAAGATTCTTATATCAGAATCAATCAATTAGGTGATGTATTAAGGAATCAACTTGAATCAGTGTTTGATGAAATTGGATTTGACACGCAAATTACTGGTATTGGGTCTTTGTTTGGGATACATTTTTCTTCTGATCCTATAAATGATTACAGATCCATTATTAAATCAGATCAAGAGTTGAAAAAAGCATTATTCTTTGGGCTATTAAATGAAGGTATTTTGTTGCAGTCGAGTTGCGCTGGGGCGCTGAACATTTTGTCTACTGAAGAGACCGTTAATCAATTAATTGATGCGGTACGGAGAGTTGCCATAAGATTGAAAAACTATTAATCTTCAGGTGTTTTCATAAGAGTGGGTTTTAATGACTACCGCAGTAATAATAGTATTATTGATCAGACTATTAGTCCCGTTAACGATTTTTAAATATCGCATTTCGGGGGCAATTGCTTCAATAGTTGTAGATGCGGTGGATGTTATAGTAGTTGAGGCCCTTCAATCCCTTTTTGGCGAGCCTCGAGTTGGTTTTGGAGATTACTACCAAGCATTTGATAAATGGTTGGATATGTATTATCTGGCTATAGAAGCAATAATTTGTCTGACTTGGTCAAATCATTTAGCTCGTAATACGGCAATCATATTGTTTTTGTTTAGGCTTACTGGAATTGGTCTTTTTGAGATTACTGGAGAACAATTCAGGAAGTTAATATTCTTCTTCCCGAATTTGTTTGAAAATTTCTTTGTATATTACATTATTTGCGACAGATTCTGGCCACGACTAATTCCTAAAAGAATCCCCACGTTAATATTGGTATTGGTGATTTTGTATATTCCCAAGTTTGGCCAAGAATATCTACTTCATTTTACAGAAGCAAAACCATGGCAGTGGATTAAAGGTAATCTGTTATAAAAACATGGTACCCTTGCTAGACTCGAATTTGGCCACATGGTTTAGGATTAAGAATCCTATACAAAATTATTAAATGAAGATAGTATCATTTCATTCTATATAGATTTGAAAGAGGAAAAATCAAATGAAAGTGATGATTACTGGAATAGTCGGAAATATAGGTACAATCGTAGCTGATAACATTCAAGATGATCACGAAGTACATGGAGTAGATCTAAAAGAATCGGATCGGCCTAATACAACCCAAATTGACCTGGCAGATTCGGCAGATGACCTTGCAAAAACTTTCGATGGTATTGATGTAGTACTACATCTTGCTGCTGACATAAGACATGAACCGTGGATTGGTTGGAATGAACTTATGAGGCCTAACATTATTGGCACAGCTAATGTATATCAAGCTGCGGATAAAGCTAATGTAAGAAGAGTAATATTTGCGAGCTCTTTCCATGCAGTTGGAGGCTACGAATTAATAGAACCATATAAATCTATTGTTAACGGGAATTATGATGGGATAGATCAAAATAAAGTAGATTTAGTTAAAGGTTTAGGGCAAGATGCTAGACCTGATAGTGAATATTCTGCAAGTAAAGTATTTGGAGAATCGTTAGGAAAATACTTTGCCGAATTTGAAAATATGGAAGGTTTGGTTGTTAGAGTAGGTACTGTTCATTCAGATAATAAACCTGGAGCAGACACAAGATCTTGGGTTAGCTATTTTAGTCGAAATGATATCGGAGGATATTTTAGAGCTTGTATAGAAAAGAAAGATGTTAGTTATGACATATTATATGGAGCATCTAATAACGATTGGAAAGTTTATGATACTCCATATGCCTATAATTATTTAGGTTTCCAACCATCAGATAACGCTGAGAATTATCGTGCCGATTCTAGTGCTCCGGTAACACTAAAAAAATATAGGGGTAGGACCATCAGCAATTAGATTACTAAGATGATGTGCCTTGACCGTAAATGAAAAATTCCAACTTTTATTAAAGGAGAATTAAAATGGCAGTTGTAGGATATGGTGACCTAAAGTACGAGTTAGATGATTCTTGGCCAAATATTCCTGAAGGATGGACTTTAGGTGAAGGATGGTCTGGTCCAAACGATGATAGGTTTAAGCATTTAGATAATAATGGAATGGAATGGTCTGGCGCAGGTGTTTCAGATGTAGCTGCAGATTCAAAAGATAGGATATATGTTTTTAATAGAGATGCACATCCAGTTGTAGTGTTTGAAGCGGATTCTGGTGATTTCGTTACTTCATGGGGAGAATATGAATTTTTAGAAGCGCATGGAATATTTATTGATCCAGAGGATAATGTTTGGACTACAGATAGACAACGCCATTTAGTAACCAAACATACAAAGTATGGTGAAAAATTAATTCAATTAGGCGAAAGAGATTGGTCTAGTTCTTCAGTAACACCATATGGTATGCACCCAGATCATGCTTTCCTTGCCAATCCTTTTAATATGCCTGCGGGTGTTTCAGTTTCTTCTTCCGGCCATATTTTTGTAGCTGATGGTTATGGAAACCGACAAGTACATAAATTTAATCCAAATGGTGAAAAAGTATTTTCTTGGGGAATTTCTGGTGTTAAAGAGGGTGAATTTGCACTAGTTCATCAAGTAGATATCGATTCTCAGGACAGAGTATATATCTGTGATAGAAGTAATGGACGTGTGCAAATTTTTGATCATGACGGAAATTACTTAAACATGTGGGAAAATCTCAATTCTCCTGGTGCAGCTTATTGTGATAGGAAGAATTTAGTTTATATAGCTGAGCAGGGTGGCCGAAGAGATCCTGGAGTTTCAATTTTTACAGAAGCTGGAGAACTGGTTTCTAGAATATCAGATAGTCGATTCTCTACTCCTGCGGGGGGCCCTCATGGTATAACATTAGATTCAAAAGGTAACGTTTATACTGCAGAACTTAGAAAAGCTCCTGGACTAAGTCAACAAAGAGTGAATAGATACGTGAAGGTTTAAGAACTTTTTTTCATAAATTCGCCCCAAATATGACATAATAGAATGATCACTCCGATTTATCGGTACCTAATGTAGGGATGTGAACTCTCCTGCTTAGGGTAAATGTGATACTGATGAGGGAGTGAGGGAGCTTGAACAACTCTCCGCCCCCTCTCGCTTTTTATAGATTGTATGAAGATTCATGTATCTTTAGTGATATACTTCTAACTGTAACCACCGTCAAGTCGGTTACGTATGAGGACGTTACGAGATGGCTACTTGTGTCGTCCTCTTTTTTGTAGCTCTAGCAAGATTCATACCCAAAATAATCAGAAACTTCTTCATGCCGGGTGTCCTAGTTAAGACTCAGATATTTAAGAATCTTTCTAGTCGAGGATACAATCAATACAATTAGTAAAATTGTAATTGGTAATCTCAGAAAGGTGTTGTCAATAATGAAAGTAAGAGCCAATGACAGAACGAAACCTACCAAAGTCATACCTGTAATAACGAGAAACTTCATATTCATAATGGTCGGATTATACATGTCATTTTGTAGAAATTAAATTGTCATTAGTAGAGCCAATGTATACGCTTGTAGGCTCTTTACACTATTCTACGTATCGGAAGTACTATTTACAGGGTGTTATATAATGCCTCTTTTTTTCAATGCGTTAACACCTCGAGTACTTGGTTTACCAGTTCTTGGTGCAACTTCATTAACGGATTTACGTTTTGCTAACCCATATAAAATCTTGAAGAACTTTTTCATAATGGTTGAATTATACATGCCCTTTTATAGAAATTAAATTGGCAAGCGTATCTTCTACTAACAACCTAGCAAAGTGACACTATTTGTAACACCTTAGCCCTTCAAGACGAGTTCATTCCCTTTGTTTTCATGGTCGAAT
>CAZWTJ010000016.1:24309-26093 GCA_964637555.1 uncultured Dehalococcoidia bacterium
TGTAACACCTTAGCCCTTCAAGACGAGTTCATTCCCTTTGTTTTCATGGTCGAATATATTCGTGTTTTCGGGAAGGATTTGATATTATCGCTATCCGTCGAAAAATTTAGGAGAGGAATTATGTCAATGCAAAGAAATAAATTTGAAAGAAAATTGGATGAATATAACCACACTATGGAATTTATAAGAACCTTGATTCCTCTTGCGGTGCTAGTGCTACAAATAGTTATATTGATCAAAATAACGTAAGTAGATTTCAGCTTTATGAAATTTAGTCTACCCATTCATTACTCACCTTAAGAACATCCTCAATTGTAGCTGCCAAACTGAAAGACTTTGGGATTAGGATTTCTTTAACATCTAGTGAGTTTACTGTTGGGGGCACTAAGGAGTCTATCAACGAGAGGTTTTCCTCCATATACAAGAAATAATAACGATTTAGGCATATTAGGGCATTTCATTCGGATTCTTTTTTCTTAATTCTTTTCATGACAAAGATAATCGTTCCCAAAAGGAGTAAACCCCAAAATATATCTCCGACTAAATCCCCAGCAATTGTACTAACGCGGTTAGCCACAATTGCCCCACCAATCGCTGCAAGTAAAATCAGACCAATAGCTGTAGCTTTATTCATTCGGATCTCCTAATTAAAGTTGTCCATATACTAGACACCGAGAGAGAAGAACCACTCCAGTAAGGACTAAGACTAGGATTATTAGCTGTTTCGTAAATATTGGTTTCATGGTTGGATTATACACGCCCTTTTGGGATGATGTCCTAGTTAAGACTCAGATATTGTTCCCAAATATCAGGATCCTCTAGACGTACCTTGTTCTGCTCGTACCACTCAGGGTCTTCACGCTTGGCTCTGTCTAACCACTGCTTATGAGTAAGACCTTCCAAGTCAGTGCGCTCAGGGTTGCTGTCATATTTATATGCAAAATGTTTCTTTACTACTTTAGCCATCAGTCGCTAATCCTATTCGATCTATCGGATGTCCTAATTACCGCGAGAATTAATCCAAAATCCAACACCAGACAAAATGCCGATAATCCCTGCGACTGTCATTGGAATGCCAACATCTCCGCCAAAGTCTGGTAACCCCAAACCTAAACTAGCCAACCCAACTACTATCAACAAAATTGGAATAATCTTACTAATCATTTGTGATCTCCTTATAATCCTTTTGGTGGAATTATACACAACCCTTTTTTACAAGGTATTTTGCTGATAGGGTGTACCAGTAACCCTTCTTTTCTGACGAGAGATTGTTTACATGAGGACGTAATAGTTTGCTTACTTGAAAGTTTTCTATTCGTCCTCTTCTAGTAGCCCTTTTGATATACTTCTATAGGGGGCGTTACGAAAGGGATATTCGTGTCGGCCTCTTTTTTTTTAAGGTATTTTGCTGATAATCAGGAGGTTTGGTGCTGGTGCTAGAAGCCCTTTGAGGCATACAATAAATATGTAGCAACCGGAGATGATAGCCATCTTTTCTTATGGCTAGTGGTTGATACGCTGGAGAGTGCAGAGGTCGTGTAGCTCACATTTTTGCTCTCTCCTTTTACAAAAATTAAATTGGCACGGCTATCCACTACTAACTACCAAAACTACTAAGACATACCCCCGGCTAACACTAAAGACAATGACCACTGACAAACCACCCAAACTCAAGCAAACAAGAAGCTAAGGACTACTAGGATAATGTAACCCCTTTTGTAACCCCATTCTCTTAAATATTGCCTGATATTGCGTAATGTGTAGAAGTGTTTCTCATTGGGTAA
>CAZWTJ010000017.1:0-24184 GCA_964637555.1 uncultured Dehalococcoidia bacterium
AGTAATGCTTACAAACTTGCATGGGAGACAGATTGTAAAGCTGTAACTGTATACCGTGACGGATCCAAATCCCTACAAGTGTTAGAAACTGGGAAAGCGGACTCAGAGACTCCTGACGGAGACCCTTCTGATCACAATATGCTCGTCCCAAGACAGCGTCCAACAACGGTTCGTGGAGTCACTGAGCGTGTAAGAACGGGACACGGAACAATGTTTGTAACCATAAATTTCGACGAGCATGACCAACCTTTTGAGATGTTTACCACACTTGGTAAAGCAGGTGGATGTCATGCCGCAGATTTAGAAGCAATTTCACGTCTCGCATCTTTAGCACTACGATCAGGAATTGATCCCGATGAAATGGTAGAGCAAATGAGAGGAATCACTTGCTGCAGTGTATGGAACGACGGCTCACTAATAAGATCTGATGCCGATGCCTTAGCATCTGTTTTAAACAAATACGCTACAGTCACAACGGTTCCTGGGCAGAATTCACTTGATGAGAGCGACTCTGCACAATTAGGTCTATTCCCTTCTGCTCAGCCCTCAATGCAACCAGAAGAACGCTCAGTTGTTACAGGAGCTAAATGTCCACAATGTTCAGGATATGTCATCCACCAAGAAGGATGCCTAAGATGTTTAGATTGTGGTTATACAAAATGCGAATAATGTAACAGCTTAACGCAAGTAAAATAATGAAACCATTACCGTACCTTGGAATCACAATGGGTGACCCTGCGGGGATAGGGCCCGAAATAATTGCAAAAAGCTTTGCGAAATCCGAGATTTATTCTGATTGCATTCCATTTGTAATTGGAAGTTCCAATGTAATGGATTGCGCAATTCAACTAATTAAATCTGATTCCAAAACAGTCCCAATTAGAAATTTAGAAGACATCCTTAACGATCCACGCAAAATATACGTCTTAGATGATAATTCACTTGATCATGAAAGCATTAAATATGGAGAAATAAATGCTACAGCTGGTCAAGCAGCAGTGAAATGGATACTTCAAGCCGGAGAATTAGCCGCCAAAAATCAAATCCAAGCTATCGTTACCGCTCCAATAAACAAAGAAAGTGCGAAACTTGCAGGTTATGACGACATAGGCCACCAAGAAATATTCCAACGACAAACAAATTCCCAAGAAGTTGTAACAATGCTAATAACCAGAAATTTAAGGGTAGTTCATTTAACAACTCATCGTTCCCTAAAAAATGCATGTGACTACGTAACAATGGACAACATTTTGTCAAAAATCAATTTGACCCACAAATATTTCCAAAAGTGGGGATTCAGTGATCCAAAAATTGGCGTGGCAGCCCTGAATCCACATGCCAGTGATGGCGGATTAATAGGAAATGAAGAAGCTTCAGAAATAGCACCGGCTGTAGCAAATGCAATTAAAAATCATATAAACGTCCAAGGACCTATACCAGCTGACACGATTTTCAACCAGGCAATAGATGGAATCTATGATGTGGTAATCGCTATGTACCATGACCAAGGTCATATACCAATAAAAGTTTATGACTGGAAGCATAGTGTGAGTGTAAACCTTGGACTCCCATTCATTAGAACATCCGTAGATCATGGCACCGCATTCAACATTGCAGGACAAGGTATAGCTGACGCTACAAGCATGCTCGAATCAATTGATGTAGCAATATCACTCGCAAATAAAAGCATATTGCCGTAAAGTAATAGTAAAGAGGAAGTAAACAAAACAGGCAGAGAATATTATGGCAAAAATTTCATTCATAGGTGGCGGAGTAATGGCTGAAGCAATCATCAGCCGAGTGCTTTCTGAGAATTTAATAGCTGCAAATAATATTCGTGTTGGTGAACCAAGTGAACAACGAAGATTACTATTAAAGGAAAAATATCTTGTTCATACAACTAATAACAACATAGAAGCTGTAGAAGATTCTGATTTAATATTTCTTTGCGTAAAACCTCAAGATCTAAAAAATGTTTTAGTAGGATTAACATCTATTGTGAATCCTACCCCTGCAATAGTTTCCATTGCAGCAGGCATTCCTATCGAATACATTAAAACGCATACAGGAGGCCACAACAGGATTGTTCGAGTAATGCCTAACACTCCAGCACAAATTGGTGAAGGTATGTCAATCTGGACTTCTACTGAGATAACCCAAACACAATTTGATTTAACTAGTGACATCTTACAAACAATCGGATTAGAAATATATGTCCAAAACGAGAAATTGCTAGACATGTCGACAGCACTGAGCGGAAGCGGACCAGCATATGTATTTTTATTCATTGAATCAATGATTGACGCAGGAGTTAAACTAGGACTTCCACGAGACTCTGCCCGAACAATGGTAATACAAACGGTCGTCGGGAGCATAGGACTCCTAAAAGAAACTGCTCAACACCCATCGGTATTAAAAGACTCGGTCACTTCTCCTGGCGGAACAACGGCTGCAGCATTATTGGAATTAGAAAAAGGAAATTTTAAAGCAACTATTGTTCAAGCAGTTGTAGCAGCATTTGAACAATCAAAGTCTATGATGAAAGAAGCCAATCAATGATTATCGTTTCATTAATAGACGCTTTAGCGACCCTTTTTTGGATTGCGATTACTGCTAGGGTACTAATTTCTTTATTTGGAATAAGTCAAAACAGTCCTATCATGCAAATTCTTAACATGATTACTGAACCGATTCTGTCTCCTATAAGATCTAGATTACCGTCTACAGGAATGATTGATTTTTCTCCAATGGTTGCGTTAATAATTATCATTATTATCCAACGAATTGCTAGGGCTTTACTCGTATAAAATTCGCTGCAAATTAATACCCAAACACAGTTTCAGAAATTGAAACCAATTACGCGTGAGCTAATGCTCCTCCATCAATATTGACAGTAGTGCCAGTAACGAAATCACACGATTCAGATGCCAGGTATACCAACAACCCACATAGATCAGTAGGGTGACCTTTATGCCTAGAAGGGAGATATCTATCTAGAATATCAGTTGAATCAGAACTAGAAGTGGTGATCCATCCTGCACCAATCCCATTAACTCTCACTCCAAATTCTGCCCACTCCAAACCCAAAGAAGAGGTCAATTGAGAAACAGCACCACGGCTTGCACATAAAGGTGCAGAATCCCACATTCCTCGAACAGCTGCAATCGAATTAATGTTAATGATCCTCCCATAATTGTTGGCAACCATATGCTCCCCAACTGCTTTAGAAAACATAAAAACTGAGTCAATGTTATAACTCATGATATTTTTCCATTCTTCATTACTTACTTCTAAAAAGGATTTAGTGAAATCGACTTGAGCATTATTAACAAGAATATCAATTTTCCCGAATTCGGCTAAAGTTTTTGATACCACTGATTGAATGTCATCATAAGAAGTCAAATCGATTACATGACTCATTGAAGATCTATTAAATGATTTAATGACATCAATTGATTTATTAATTTGGCCAATATCATCCCCTACCACAACAATATCTGCCCCAGCCTCAGCTAAGGATTCTGCAAAAAACGGAGTCCACCCTCTGCTATCTGCAGTAATCAAGGCACATTTACCAGACAAATCCCATTCTTTCAAATGATCCATATTAACCTCCCGAAAATTCTCTCAATTATACTTTGGTACATATCTAGTTGGAGTGATTCCTCCGGCTATTCCGCCTCCATCAACCACAAACATTTCCCCATTCATATAATTTGAGGAATCCGAAGCAAGAAAAACTGCAATAGGGCCTAATTCTGAGGGAGCTCCTACTCTTCCAACAGGTATAAAATCACTCTTTGGCAAAGTTTCTCGCGATGCATTTGTCCCTTCAGTAGGAAAATACCCTGGCACAATACAATTACTTGTAATGCCATATCTTCCCAAACTAGTTGCTAAAGTCCGAGTCAACTGAACAACCCCACCCTTGCCACAAGCATACATATAGTTATCTCTACCACCTCTCAGGCCAAATCCTGAAGCTACATTAATTATTTTACCCCTGCCATTGTCGACCATATGAGAAGCAACTGCCCTTGAACAAAAAAATGCTGTCGATAAATTGGTATCTATACCTAAATGCCAATCATCATCACTAATTTCCCAAATAGGAGTAGATCCATGACCTCGAACAATCCCTGCATTATTAATCAAAACATCAATTGATTTGAATTGATCTAATCCACTCTGCACTAAATTTTCTACCTGTTTCGAATCAGTTAAATCTGCAGGAATTGCAATTGCATGATTCCCTCTTTGTTTGATTATTTCACATACTTCATTAATTAATTTTTCTCTTCTTGCAGCAATGACCAAATTCGCTCCAGCATTTGACAAAGCCAAAGCCATTTCTCTACCCAAGCCAGTCCCAGCCCCTGTGATTAGAATAGTTTTCCCTGTTAATTTTAATTTTTCAAAAACCATTGATCCTCCAAAACCAACAATGTTGTTATTCAGTTTTACGATTAATAATCTCACCTGCAGATACAGAAATTACATTCCCAGGTTCCGTCTCTAATAACAATCTTCCTTGCCCATCAATTCCCAAAGATTTACCAACTACCCGATCACCTGCAAATATCACTTCAATCGTTTCATTAATAAGAGCAAGCCTAGAAACCCATTCATCTCTTAATGTATTTCCATTAACAACACGAGAATAAAACTTTTCAATGTGATCTAGAAGCACCTTTAAAACGTATGTACGATCGACAAATTCTCCAACTTCTCTAGAAATACTCGTAGCAGTGGAACTAATTTCAGGATACACCGAAATATCCGTATTAACGTTCAAGCCTATTCCAATAATCGCATGCTTTACAACACTTTGAATAATTTCCACCTCAATTAGTACCCCACACAATTTACGTTCAGAAACCAATACATCATTTGGCCACTTAATCAGGCAATTTTGATTTGTGATTTGTTCTACTGTTTCTGCTACTGCTAGAGTGATTGCCATATTAACAAATGGCAATTGAGTAATATCTGGTCGAAGAATTATGGAACACAATATGTCTTTGAAAGGATCAGAAATCCATTGTCTATCAAATCTACCACGTCCAAAAGTTTGTTCTTCAGCAATAATTACTGAACCAGAAATACTTCCCTGATTTGCAAGACTAGATGCCTCATTCATGGTAGATCCTAATTTGTCAAAATGATAAAACTTGGTTCCGATCAACCTACCATCCGAAAATGAATTGAAAGATTTAATATCAATCATAAATTCAAACCATCCAACAATTCCTTACAAAAATGATCATATTTTCCACAGATCTCTCCATCAATATTCTCAACATATTGTAATACTCAAGAATCGGCAACTGATGGCTCATATTACCACGATCTGTAAAATGTGGTGATATAGGCGCTGGTTGCTGTTTATCTCTAAAACGTGATATATTTAGCTACTGAGACTTTTGTCTCTTAAAGAAATACAAGGGAGTCCCAATGAATACAAATCAAGCAGTAGCCCGAGCATTAAAACTAGAAAACATCGAATGGATTTCGTGTTTTCCTTCAAATGACCTTATTGAGTCAGTAGCCGTGGAAAAAATACCAATAGTAATGTTTCGACATGAGCGCGGAGCAATAATGGCAGCTGACGGATATAGTAGATTAAATGGGCGCAAAAAATTTGGTGTAGTTATTACCCAAGGTGGTCCCGGAGCCGAAAATTCCATGGGAGGAATTGCTCAAGCTTATGCTGACAATGTACCAATTTTAGTTCTCCAGGGTGGAAACCAACTAGATCAATATGCCGTAAAACCAAACTTCTCCCCAGCAAAAACCTATGAGAGTGTAACCAGACATGCCGAAGTTATCCTTTCGCCTGACCAAACTATGGCAACAATGAGAAGAGCATTTCATGCACTTAGAAATGGTCGCCCAGGACCTGTACTAATCGAGATCCCAAAAGATGTTGCGGAGTCTGAAGTCTCTGAATCAGCATTACACTATTCTCCCCCAAAAAGATCAGCTTCTTCAGCAGCCGAATCCGATGTGATAGAAGCAGCTAAAGTTCTGCTTAGTGCTAAAAAGCCTGTTATTTGGTCTGGTATGGGAACGTTGTTATCAAATGCTACCGACGAACTCAGAGAGCTGGCAGAACTCACAAAAATTCCCGTTTTCTGCTCTATGCCAGGAAAATCCAGCTTTAATGAGCAACATCCATTGTCCCTCGGATCTGGTAGCGGAACTACCACTTTACCTGCACACAAATGGTTGAAAGACTCCGATGTGCTATTTGCCATTGGATCAAGTCTAACCAGAACTTCCTATGGACAATCTTTTCCAGAGAATAAAGTGCTTATCCATAACAGTGAAAACATTGACGATATCAACAAAGATTACTCAATTGATGTAGGTCTAAATGGAGATGCAAAATTGACTCTACAATCTTTGATTGAAGCTGTAAAAGAAGAGATTGGCGCCTCTGGAAGAGAAGATACAAACGGAGTGGTAAATGAAATTAGCTCTTTAAAATCTCAATGGCTGGCTGAGTGGGCTCCATTATTGAATTCTGACGAAAAACCAATCAATACATACAGAGTTATTGGAGATTTACAAAAAACTCTTGATAAGGATAACAGTATAGTCACTCACGACGCAGGTGCCCCTAGAGATACAATCATGCCTTTTTATACTGCTTCATTGCCACACACGTATATTGGATGGGGTAAAACTACCCACTTGGGATACGGTATTCCTTTAATGATTGGTGCCAAAAAAGCAAAGCCCGAACGTTTTTGTCTCAACTTTATGGGTGATGGAGCATTTGGAATGTCTGGCCTAGATTTAGAAACATCAGTCCGTGCAGGCCTGCCTATAACGACTGTATTACTCAACAATGGTGGAATGGCTACATACCCAGGCGGATACCCTGCTTCGAAAGAATTATCAGGAGTCACATACATGTCTGGAGATTATGCAACAATAGCTGAAGGCTTAGGAGCTGTAGGAATAAGAGTCACTGAACCTTCAGGAGTTATCCCAGCAATCGAGGAAGCAAAACGTCTTAACGCTGATGGTAAAACTTGTCTGCTAGATATTAAAACAAATCTGGAGGGAAAACGATCTAACTTTATGTAATCAAACTTTGTTTGATCAATCGGAATCCAGTAACCAATTATCCAATTGAGTTTCTGGAATAGAGCCGACATATCTTCCAGAAACTATCCCATCTGAATCTACAAAAAACGTAACTGGAATACCAATCACCCCAAAATCTATTGAAATATGCCCTCCAGCATCTTCAATATTAGGATATGTTATTCCGAAATGAGAGACATGGTCCTGCGCAGCACCTATATCATCTTGGAAATTCACACCAATAAATAAAACTCCTTGATGTCGATGTTTTTCCCATGCTTGTTGCAAAACCGGTGCCTCGTCCACACATGGCGCACACCAAGAGGCCCAAAAATTAATGATCATTGGAGTGTTCGATTTTGAGTCTAAAGAAATTGTCTTTTGGTCAAACGACATCGCATCGATCCTTGGCATCTCCTTGCCTACATTAGTAAGTCCGCTCATACTCGTGACCGATTCTCGGTTAACTAAACCAAAAGACATGAATGCGGCAAAAACCAAAAATATCAAACAAATACATAAGAAAACAAAAATGATTTTCAATTTCGATTTGGAGGTAGAAAAATTTTCCATCAACTCCATAATACCTCAAAAGATCAAGCATCCATAATATACTAATTCTGATAATAATATTAATTTGGAAAATCTGTTAATCTAAAATGAGAAATCTTGGAGAAACATGATGCGCCTAGTTCTAACAAATGCAACGATAATAGATTGCATTAATCCTAAACCAATCCCTAACTCATCCATAATAATTGAAGATGGAAAGATCAAAGATATCTTGTTTTCGGAAGCACTCAATGTAATCGAAAATACCAATTCTGTCATCGACCTTAATGGACAATATGTTTTGCCAGGACTTTGGGATGTACACATCCACCCAGACTATCCACTCCCGCCAAGTATCTCAATCGGCGAACAAGCTTTGCTTTTTGGACAACGACTTATCGAGGGATTAACAGAAAGCGGAATAATAGGAGTAAGAACAGGAGGGGCCGCACATTTCCTCGATGTATTGTGGCGGGACGCATTCGAAAGTGAACAATATATTGGTCCCAGAGTATTCGCTAGTGGAAATTTCCTAACATCCACAGCGGGTCATTTTCTAGAATCCGGACAAGCACTAGAATGTGATGGTCCGTTTGGCTTTGTTGAAAATATTCGCACTCAAATAAAAAATGGCGTTGATCATATCAAACTGAATTTATCTGGCGGAATTATGGGACCCAATTGGGATCAACACAAGCATTCTTTTCTTCTTCAAGAAGAGCTAGAAGCGGCATTCGAAATTTGCAAAAAACGAGATATGAAAATCATGGCACATGCAACCAATCCGCTCTCAGTAAAACAAGCTTCAATGATGGGAGCTCACTCCATTGAGCACGGATATATAATGGATGACGAGTGTATAGAATTAATGTTAGAGAACGACACTTGGTATGTACCCACTCTTGCAATTACTCAACTAACAGATTCTCAATCTACTGATTTATGGGAAAAAGAATGGTCTCAAAAAAGAAACTTAGACACTCATCTAAGTTGTAGAGCAGAAAATGCTGCTGTAGAACACTCACAATGGTTTCTAAAAAGTCTAAAATCCGGAGTAAAAATGGCTCTCGGCTCTGATATCAAACCCTTAAAAGACTCCGCATTACTTGAAATGGGACTATGGGTAAAATGTGGTGCAACTGAATGGGAAACTTTACTTGCAGCTACAATTAAATCAGCTGAATTATGTGGAGTCGGAAATAAATTAGGAACTATATCCGAAGGGAAAATCGCGGATCTAATAGTAGTAGGCGACAATCCTTTAGAAGACATCAGAAATCTCAGAAACCTCAAATTAGTTCTAAAAAATGGCAAAGTTGTTTCGGATAAAAGAACACTCAAAAATTAGTCAATTTCCGGTTTGCAATTAAGTTATCTAATAATCGCTTATATTCCATATCATCAACGGGTAATTGAACTCTCTTATTGGCACAAGATGATAAAAGCATCGAAGCCACTATCTGCTGAGACCCAATCCCATCTTCTCCAGAAACAAAAGGTGATCTATCCTCTAAAATAGCCTTTGCAAAATCTCCAATTGCGGGGATATGCAAATTCTGAATTGGATCAAAAGTCATTCTATCAATCTCATAATCAATTGACGGGAAATCCCGTCCGCCGAAATTTCTCGAATCTTCATATATAAATTCATTGATAGATTTTTTTAGTTGGTAAAGAGATAGTTCCCCGTTATTAACAACTATACCCCCTTTGTCTCCCCATAGCTCAATCCTACTTTGAGGCGGAGCCTGAACAGTACTCACATGAACAATTGCATGTCCAAAATCATAGTCTAATAATGCAGAGACATAATCTTCAGCTTCAATTTCATGCATCCTAGTTAATGCTCTAGCCGAAATCGAATTTGGTAGTCCAATAAACCAATGCAACAAATCCAAACCATGAATTGCCTGATTCAATAGTACGGCACCACCTTCGTGATCCCACTTTCCTCTCCAGTCAGTTCGATCAAAATAATCTTGAGTTCGCAAGCACGTCCAGTTCAACTGAACTTGGTATAAATCACCAATAATTCCAGAATCTAAAATCTCTTTAGCTTGTCTATAAACATTTTGAAACCTCATCATAAAAAGAACTCCAAGTTTAACGTTGGAAATCTTAGCAACATCAATCATGTTTTGGGCTTCTTTTGGAGTTACAGCCATCGGCTTCTCTGTCAAAATATGTTTGCCCGCTTCAGCGACTTTGGTCGCTAAAAATTCATGTGAAGGATGGGGAGTAGATATTATTACAGCATCTACATTTTCATCTGAAAGCAAAGAATCTAAATCGAAATATGGTTTAACTCCCAAACTATCAGCCTGAGAAAGTAATTTAGATTTGGTACGCGCATGTACACCTACAAGCTGCGCGCAACCAAGCTGACTAATTGCATTAATTTGAGTAGAACCAATCGCTCCAGTAGAGCCAATGATCGCAAATCGAACAATATCGTCAACCAACTAAGATCCTATCAGTATGATATATAACTGGATGGGAGTAAATATTTAATTAGACTAGAGTAGGAAACCCTCTAAGAACGCTGATTCCTAAAACAGTCACTGCAATATACTGGGCGATCGCCGCGAGGTTTAAATGGGACCGAAGCCTCATTACCACATTCACTGCAAGTCACAGTGTGCTGTACTCTTTCTCCACCAGATCTTCCGCCTCCATAATTGTTCCTTCTTTGTTGGCGGCAAGAATTACAACGCTTAGGCTCGTTGTTAAAGCCTCTTTGTTCATGATAACTCTGATCATCTGCAGAAAAGATGAATGTATCACCACAATCCTGACAAGTCAGTTCTCTATCAGTAAATACCATTAAGTTCTCCTTTTTTCCATGTTCCCTATGATATTACGATGTTAGTGATTCAATCTCTAATTCGTCTAAGAAACACCATGTATTTTCTTAATTATACACTACTTTTCAAATTTAACGCTAATAAAGTTTCTTTTTGATCAAAAAATTTTAATTTTGGCGAAAGTTTTAAGCCTTTAATCAAATTGTTTTATTTAAAACCTTTTCTTTGACCACCATACTATTAATCATCTATTTCAATCTATGCTAACATCGAGCTATGCTGAACAAACTGGCTCAAATGAATCCACGACTGATAAAAGACAGTAATTACAAATGGTGGGCATATTCAGCAATTGCAATAGGTACTTTTACTTCCGTCGCTGATAATGGCAGTGCAAGCATTGCATTACCATCCATCGCATCCCACTTTGATACCAATCTCTCAACAGCTCAATGGATTGTAACAGGATATTTATTGGTCATTGCATCAATGCTACTACCAATGGGACGTTTGGCGGATATTATTGGACGCAAACCAGTCTATTTATCTGGATTTGTCATAATGAGTATATCAGCAATCGCTGCCGGCTTCTCTCAAAATGTCGAAACCCTAATTGTTACAAGAACAATTCAAGGAGTTGGCGCAGCGATGACTCAAGGAACATCTATGGCAATGAATATTTCTGCATTCCCGCAAAATCAAAGAGGGCAAATAATTGGGATGCATGTAAGTGTAGTTGGTGCAGGAGCCGTTGCAGGGCCTCCAATTGGAGGATTAATCTTAGGAATTTTAGGTTGGCAATCAGTGTTTTGGGTAACAGGGGTTCTCGCTATATTGGGACTTCTAGCCGCTTCAATAATTCTCGACAAAAGATCTGAAGTCACTAGAAGCCAAAACCAATCTTTTGACTGGATTGGAGCATCATTATCAACCTTAGGATTAGTTTTATTTTTACTCACAATTTCTTACGGGCCGAGAATGGGATGGACCTCACCGCTCATCTTATTAGCCATCCCAGCAGTAATAATACTCATAGGTGTATTCATTCGTTGGGAATTGCGTACTCATACTCCATTATTAGATGTTCGCATGTTCCAAAACAAAATTTTTAGTATAGGTATCGCATGTAAATTCATCCTGTTTATTGGAATGTCAGGCATTCGCTTTCTAATGCCAATCTTTCTACAGGGAATTATAGGAATGTCACCAGCTAAAATGAGTTTAATGTTTATTCCTGGAGCATTAATGATGGTATCAGGATCCACGATCAGTGGGAAATTATCTGACAAGTACGGATGGCGAAGATTAAGTATCTTAGGATTATGTTGCAACATCATTGGACTTTCAATGCTAGCATTTGTAAACATGCACACCAGCTACTGGTATGTTCTCTCAGCTATATTTGTCCAAAGTCTTGGCCACACATTATTTGGACCACCTAATGATAGTTCAATTCTTGGAGAAACGCCCAATGAAAAACAAGCTTCAGTTACTAGTTTAATTAACCTGACAAGAAACGCAGCAAATGTTGTAGGTATAGGCTTAGCTACTGCTATAGTAGTAGCAGTAATGGCCCATAATGGAGAACAAGCAGAAATGAGGTCTGTAGTAGAATCAAACAACCTAAGTATTCAGCAAGCTTTCGTGGCAGGAGTACAATCTACTTATTTCGTGGCAAGTGGATTAGCAATTATTGCAATGGGATTCACAATTTTCAAAGCATCAACTTCAAAAACTTCCACTAAGTAAAATCAAGACTTTAATTTCTTCTAAAACAACATATTGAATCCACGCCAAAGCAACAAAACCCCTGAGATCATCAAAACCACAAAAAGTACAAAGCAGAGTCTAGAAACCTTTGCCTTACCAGTAAACTTCGCACCTATAAAGCTTCCAATCATTCCAGCAATTGCCATAGGTACTAAAACAAAGTAATCAACATTACTTTGAGTAACATGACCAACCCATCCAGTAATCCCTAAAGTTGTTCCAATAAACATATTTGTTCCTGCGGCAATGTGAGGCGGCATCCTCAGCAATTTAATTAGCAATGGCAACCGGAGAGTTCCAAGAATCAAACCAACCGCACCACCAATTAGACCTACTACTAGACCCATCAATGTAGCGCTGGCCATACGGAAATTTGTGTATTCCGAATTTGATGTCATTTCTCGGGCATTATTATTTTTTTCCGAATCTCGAAATTTCACATACATTCCATAAAACTCAATCCCTTGCCAAAATACCAATATGCCAACAATAGAAATCAACAATCCTTCATAAACTAAGTGTGCACCTACTGCTCCTACAAAACCTCCAATGAACGAAGCTAATCCAACTTTCCAAACGACACTCCAATTAACCCTTCGGTCACCCCAATGCGTAATGGCGCCAGCGAGTGAAGCCAAGCTACTAACTAAAATGTTTGTTCCAGCTGCAATATTCGCTGGCATTCCCAAAAATAATAAAATTGGCAAACGAATTGTTCCCAATGCTAAACCAACATACCCACCAAGCAATCCAACCAAAAATGTTGCGAGAAGAATTATGCCAAGTTTCCAAACATCCGATGCGAAAACAGATTCCAAAAAAATATTTTCAATCATTCAAAACACCTCATCAAATCATTGCAAGTCTAGACCCCAGGCTGATCAAAATATCCCAATCTTTCCGATAAAGGAAGGGGTTTATATGGATCTTGACCTCCTGGTTCTAAATACCAATAAGCAACAGCATCATAAATACACACATTCAAACCATCCGTGAAATTTATGTTTGAATCATCTCCGCCACTCCATCTTTCTGGCATGTATCTCTCAATACTTGCTTCAAAAGATTTTTGGAAAGGGATATTGTCTGCAATATGGAACCTATTAACTGAGGTATGCCCTTTTGCATCCACTTCAATCAGAGACTGTGATGCAAAAGGACTCTCAAACCTAGGGAATGGTGGAATTGCAGCCCATGCATATCCAATATAATCTTCTGAACCGGTTCCAAATGTACTAGGAAATTTCTCTCCATCAACAAAAAACTTTTCATCCCCTTCACCCCACCAAGTAGTTACACTTTTATCATCCGCTCTTCCTCCATACCACCATCTTGTCGCATCTTTATCAGGCTCTTCCCATATATTCCAAATATGCAAATGCACACCGCAAAATCTACCCAATCCTTTAGTAATCAAAATTGGCCAATCTATTTCCCTACCTTCATTTTTGGGGATTTCGGAAAGTTGATCACGATGCCATTTTGAGTGGAATCTCAACAAATTATCAGCATTCTCCACTAATAACTCATGCCGAATCTCCAAAGTTATTTCTCTTGCTTTAACTCCATCATTCTTAATAATTATCAAAGCCTGGGATGAAAATGGCATAAACCACCTACTATAAAATCGTCCTTCTGTCATGCCAACTGGTAATGATCGATAATAATTAATCCCCGGGGCAGTTCCAAAAAAATCACCTAACGGACTCCAAACACTCGGAGAATGTTCGCCATCCCAAAAAATGCTAATCGTTAACTCTCTTAAAGATTCAATAGTCATTGACTGAATGTCATACAACGAAATCTCTCGAATTCCACGATTACCTTTAATATCTGCAAAAGTAACCGCTTCTCCAGGCGCAATAGTTTTGGTTACCAAATCATTACTTGCTACCGAATCTTCGCTGAAAGGACGCCCGCGGTCGTACAATCTATAATCTAATTCAGCCAAAGCCTTAGAAGACTCTCGATCATATACACCATCAAAAACTGGCAACTGAAAATCTTTTGGAAACGTAGTATAAGTAAAATGAAAGTATCTGCCCCAATCAGGATCGAACACTATTTTGCAACTCTGGTTGTAAGGGATTGGAAGGAATCTATTCCTACCCCTAGACAGTGTGTAAACCAAGTTTGGAAAATTAACATATTGATACCAATCACTATCAGGCAAATTCGCAGTACTTTCACCTGCCTGAAATCTCGAAAAAAAATGCTCAAATGGGGTATCAACTATTGGTTTATTTGAGCCATCCAAAAAAATCTTTATGTGACCCATTTGAGGATTTGCAGACCATACTCTCCATATTACACCTGGTCCATCCGCCTCAAAAACCACAAAACTGTCACCCTCTTTGCGAATAAACCCTTCACCATCTCGATTTTCATCCCAATTTTCATATCCACCAGTAATTTCATTATAAATAGAGTCGCGATTGTAGCTAGTTTGTGCTCCTGAGGATTCTCCTGTCATTGGGGGATAAGCTAATTCAGACAGATTATCCAATTTGTTGATCAAATCCTTGAAAGATAATTTCATTCTAATCTCCTAATACCGATCTTTTTCTGAATATTACCAAAGTTTTTTGTCATTATTCGAAATCAAGAAGCAATTCGATAAATCATTTATAATTACCACGACTAAAAATGGCAAGTGAGTAAATAATGTCCAATTTCAAAACAAAATATGCGCTAGTTGGAACCGGAAGTAGAGCCAATATGTTCATCGAACCTCTGGTATCTAAATTCCGTGACGATTCGGAGCTGGTTGCCCTTTCTGATCCTAATCCATCTAGATTAAGTTTTTATAATAACGACTTAAAAGAAAAACACGAATACAATAATGTCCCAACTTTTCACTCAGATGATTTCAGGAAAATGATTACTCAAACAAAACCTGATGTAGTCATCGTAACGACTATTGATGCTATGCATCACCACTATATTGTCCAAGCACTCGAAATGGGTTGTGATGTAATCACAGAGAAGCCAATGACTATAGATGCGGAAAAATGCGATGAAATTATTCGTGCTGTTGAAAAATCTGGTAAGAAATTAAGAGTTGCATTCAATTACAGATGGGCTCCAGGTGCTACAAAAGTTAAAGAACTTTTGTTAAAAGAAACTATTGGAGAAATTCTTCACGTTGATATGGAGTATTGGCTCAACACATCTCATGGTGCAGACTACTTCCGCAGATGGCATCGAGAAAAGGACAAATCCGGAGGACTAATCGTTCACAAGTCAACCCACCACTTTGATTTAGTAAACTGGTGGACTAACTCTGTCCCAGAAACTGTTTTTGGTTTTGGAAAGTTAGGATTTTATGGCCGGAAAAATGCAGAATCCAGAGGGGAAGAAATAAGCTACACAAGATACCACGGAAATGAAACATCAGATGACCCCTTTGCATTAAGCCTAGATTCAGATCAAAGAATGAAGGCTTTATATCTTGATGCCGAAAAACACGACGGCTATTTTCGTGATCGAAATGTATTTGGAGATAATATCAGTATTGAGGATTCAATGAGTCTACTCATCCAGTACAGGACCGGCATTACGCTTAACTATTCTCTCAATGCCTACCTTCCCAGAGAAGGTTTTAACATTGCGTTTAATGGCACAAAAGGTCGAATAGAATATGAAGAAAATCACAAAAGCTCGCTAATGGGATCAACAACGGTACAAAAAGATCAATCAATTCCAACTTACAGGCACCGACTGATTGTACGCCCCATTTTTCACTCTCCATACGAAGTAGACGTTGAGGATGGAATTGGTGGACATGGGGGCGGTGACCAATTATTACAAGAAAGAATTTTTAGAACTTTTGAACAACCGGATAAATTTGGCCGAGACGCAGGACATGAACAAGGAGCTGCTTCAATGCTAGTTGGATCAGCAGCAAACAAATCATTTGAATCTGGGCTTCCAGAGCAGATCTCAAAAATCTGCAAACCGTTTACAACAAAAAAACTGCTTAGTGAACTAATCTAATAAAGATCAATTGCAATTAATAAATACTCCTAATAACACAATGAAGCGAGTACTGGATTTTAAGCACATCGGCTGCTGGCTTTAAGACGTTTAAACATAAAACTTTTAGGTGCAAATAATTCACTAAAAAGTATCTAACTCTTTTGCAAAGATTCCCTCATTATATAAATGAATTTTTTCAGTTTTTCATGTGCTTAACCTAGTAAAACCGCAAATAGCATAGAAAAGTTGACCGATTGATATTATTGTTACATTTGATGTATACTTCTAATACAATATTGGAGTCCATCAAGAATATTCTGGAGTGTTTTAAAACATAATGCCTCAAAGACCCGTAATGCAGGGCGTAAAGCTCCTGATAAAAGAATGGATGATTTCCTACGGTCCAAAGTTTAATGCTATGGATTGCTTAAAAAAATTTGAGGAAATAGAGTTGAGATCTACTAATGAAAATCAAGGAATCAAATACCCAATATACCACTCAAAAACCTATCAATTAATAATGAAGGATTTTAAAGATTCAGGAATTTTTAATAGTAATAAATCTTATGATTTGCACGCCCCTTTCAAATATTCCACATCAATAGGTGATGGTGTTTTTCAAATACAACTTGAACATACAAAATATGCAACAGAAACTATGGATTACTATCTCACGACATTTGGACAACCCTGCTCAATTGGATTTGTTCAAGAGTATATAAAAGTTTGCCTTACGGATCCTGATTGGACGAATGTGCAGCAAAAATCTTTATACGCTGAAATTTTTTGGATCCATAGAATTTTAAACGATATAGAGAAAATTGACTCTGGATCAGTAGAATATGAAGAACGCTGCCTAATGATGCGTATCCACAATATATTACCGGGGCAGCAAGTGTTTGATTTTGATATTGTAGAAATGCGATTTGAGGAAAACGAGAGATACAAGAGATTCAGATCTATTATCAATAAAGAAGGACTTAAACCCTGGTCTCAAACTAAAAGAAATGCCTTAGAGTACATTGGCTTAATGCCCCAGTTCAACGCCGCACAAGACACAAATATTAGTGGAAATCTTACAAGCCGCCAATTACCCAATAATGAATCGGGTAGGGATGAATTTGAAAATATGCGTAAGATAGTCCACTTACCTCCAAAACATGTCTCTCGGTTAATACGCAAATTAAGGGGAATCACAGACATTTCTGCAATAGAGGCTCTAATCGCTTTTGAAGTTGATGAATATTACCAAGGTAGAAATGTGAATGAAAATGAAAGAAGAGACCTTGAGGAAAGATTCCGAATAAGATTCAGTCACACAAAATCAGAATAAATCATCTGAACAAAATTTGTCGTAATCATTTACCTTCAAATTGTTTCAGCTCAGGCCAAATGCTTTTCATTTGCCATAGATCTAACTGGACTAGTTCTGAACTTGATCCTCGAGAATAGAATGAAATTCCTCGACTATCTTCACGTTCAGGATTCACTCTTACTGTCAAACATTGCTTTTCATTAGCAAAAACCTCGATAATGCTTCTATCAATAAATACTCTTAAATTCAATTTCTCCTCTGCACCTAACTCTAGAGGACCAATTTCCGCAGGGCGACCATATACATCTTCTTTCAGAGATGACTCTGAAATATCAATCTGTAGTAAATCTGGTATTTCCACCCTTCCACCATATTGCCTCAAAAAAGAAATCTTGGTTTGTTCTTCTGCATTACCTGAACGAAGAACTGAAAATCCTACTTCACGTGCATCTTTAGGATCCACTACAATCTGTAATTCGATTGCTTTGCCACCATCCGTAGGCAAAACAATTTCTTGATTAGAAGGAATCTCAATATTCGTAAATCTCTCGTGATTAAATCTTAGAGATTCGACATCTCCTGCTGGGGCTTGTCTCAAAGAATTATCATCAGCTAGCCAATAATGTCTAGTTAATGTCATCGTATCTCTCCAAGCGTTACCTGGCCAACCTTCTTTTGTATTAAAGACACCCAAATAACGACCAGCCGCATCCACTGTTGCACTAGGAGCATGTAAGGAGGCATTATTGTAAGCCCCATAACACATACGTCCATGTGATTCAGGAATAAATTGATGTGTGCCTTTGTCATAAGTGCCTAAATAATATCTTCCGCCTCGTTTATGGCTGAAAAGCAATAACATATGCTTGCCATTACCGATAGGCCAAAAATTAGGAACAGCACAATCTTCTCCAGGCTCTTGAAAAAACCCATCATCAAATAGCGGTCCAACATAATCCCAGCTTGAAAGATCCTCAGATCGAAAAATATGGTCAACACCTGTAGCATCAAAACCTCGAACATCCCCCCCATATTTGCCTTTCCAATATGCTCCAGACAAGGCATAATACCCATCGTCTTCTTTCCAGATACATGGGTCGAAGATTCTCACAGGGCGACCTTCAGTATCAATAGATTTTAGGGAGTGAGATGGTATTTCAACATCACCATTCTCAAGCATTTCACCAGTTATCACAGGATTGTTAGGATGTTTTTCCCAATTCAAAAGCAATGGATCTGAAGATGTAGCGAGTGCATTCCCAGAATGTGTACCATGATAAATCGCTATCACCCTATCGTCTTCAACCAAGGATTGCCCACTAAAACAATCTACTTCGGTAGTAGGGTACAAGGCAGGAGGAAGATCGCGCCAATGAATCAAATCATCGCTAACAGTATGGCCCCAAAGTACATGCCTATCCATATGAGCTTGCTGGCGAACTAACTCTCTTTCAGCCGGAGGTAATTCAGAAGGAATAAATTGATAAAACAAATGATACTTGCCCTGCCAATGGCTTAAGCCATTGGCATCGTTCATTACATTTTCAGGAGAAGAAAAATGATATAGCGGACGTGCCGGATCATAGGCTAATTCTTCACGAGATTTTTTTAACCTATCCGTCCATGGATCTAATTTTAACTGCTCATATTGTTCTGAAATATCATCAGAGTACACAATTTCCGAATCTGCCATACTTTCCCTCCAAAATTAAATTCAAGAATTTTAGTTATCCGCTCAAAAAATCAAAGAAGTTCCCAATCCCTCCGCCTTGGACTTTAAACAACTCAGTATATCCACAATTGGTACATGTTACTGCTGTGAACTTCTGATTTTGTATATCAAAAAACCTTGATAGTCCTGATCCAGTTGTACGAATTTCATTGTTTTTAAATTCACTGCCTTCACACTTTGCACACTGATACTGCTTATTCATAATTCCTCCAAAAAACTACAAGTGAATATTATTTAATTAAAGATATCACGTAGAATAGAAGATGAGGTAATTATTTAAAAAATCCCAACTTCTCATACTCATTCTTGACTACAGGACGAGCATCAACTTCAAGCCAATCTTCCAATAATTCTGAATAAATACTCCTGAAATCAACATTGAATTTCAGATCTCCTTCCACCAATTGATTACTTGAAAGAGATGGGTATTCACTATAATGCCCACCATTAACCGCATCACCTATGACGAACGCAACCCCTCCAGATCCGTGGTCAGTCCCGTTTCCATTATCCTTGACCCGTCTACCAAATTCCGAAAACACAAAAAGTATTACATCATCACTCTTGTTTGCTTGTTTCATGTCTTCATAAAAATCATAAATACCGCTACAAACATCAGTAAGCAAGCCCTCTTGAAGTGCAATTCCATTGGTATGGGCATCAAAACTACCATGTTGTGTATAACAAATCCTAGTTCCAATATCGGCTTGCAACACCTGAGCAGCACCCTTAATTGACTTAGAAAATGAATCCGTTCGATATTCAACATTGGATGAATATTTTTCAGTAACTGTTCCTAAAATTTCAGTACCTTTTAATGCATTCAAACCCGTTTCTGTCAGGTAATCCATTACCGGTCCACTTCCAATCGCTTGACTATAAATATCTTTGAAAGCTTGTAAAGCTTCCGTATGATTTTGAGAATTATCCATATGATTCATCAGACCATATGAATCTAAATTAGTCACCGATGCCACTGGCGCTCCAGGAGACACAAGTGCACGAGGTAACGCGGATGCAAAATTTACAGCTGCGACTACGTTATCCTTATTCGGATACATCTGATTGATCGCATTTCCTAACCACCCCTCATTTCCTACCTTAGTAGGTTCAGATGTATGCCAAATGTCCATAGATCGAAAATGTGATCTGTTTGGATCTGGATAACCTGTGCCATGTATAATTGCAACCTTGCCATCATCAAACAATTCTTTGATCGGAGCCATAGATGGGTTCATTCCCAAACCACCGCCTATTGGCAAAACTTTTTCTTCAGTAATGCGAACATTGGGACGATTATCTAAATATTCTGAATTAGTATAAGGAATAATACAATTCAAATAATCATTTCCTCCTGAGAGTTGGACAACAACTATTTTCTTATCTCCCATAACAGCTCCTAAAATATCTCTCTAACTATATTCTTTCAAATATTTGAAATCTATGCCGTCCTGTTTCCAAAACATAAACTCTTTGTTCTGCATCCAAAGTCACTGCTACTGGATCCCAAAAATATGGCTCAATCCTAGCCGATAATTCATGCTGATCATCCGTTTTTGAATCATACATAGGAACAAATGATTCCCTTGCACGACGTTCATCATCTTGAGAAGACAAATATTCAACAGACCATGGATTTAAATCTGCGGCACCTCGATGGGAAAATAAATACGCGCCATCTGAATCCACTACCTGGAGCCTTTGATTCCCCCAATCAGCAACATAAATGTTGCCATTGTTATCAATTGCCATTCCAGATGGTCGATCAAACTGTCCGTCGTCGTCGCCTGTTTCACCAATTACTTTGAGAAACTCCCCATCTGATGAAAATTTCTGGATTCGATCATTTCTCCAATCAGCGATATAGATGTTTTTATCAGAATCTTCAGCAATCCCCCATGGCAAATTAAATTGTCCTTCATCATTTCCAGGAGAACCCCATTGTCCTACAAATTCCCCATCAACTGTATAGGTTTGAATTCGATTATTTTTTGAATCCACAATTATCAGATTCCCATCTCTATATAGCATGCCACTTGGTTGGTTAAATTGACCTTCTAGGTCTCCTTTAACACCCCAAAAACTGAGTGGATTACCATCTCTATCAAATTTTGTAATTCTTTGAAGATATTCATCAGCCAAATATAAGTTTTCATCTTCATCTAACACCGCAGCCGTTGGCCAAATCATTCCTCCAAGCTCAGATCCCCATGTACCAATCTGTCCCATAAAATCATGATCCGCAGTAACTAATTGGATCCCATTAGAACCTTTTGTAGAAGGCTTACCACGACTAACAACAAAAATAGTTCCATCAGATCTAATAACCATAGCAGAAGGAAGAGAAAACCCTCGTCCTCCAAAATCTGCGCAAAAGCCTACATTTGTTAAATATTTCAACTGGAATTTCGTGATTGTCATCAAATAATCCTACACAGTTTGATATTCTTGAGTTGAAACTATCAACTGAATAATTGAAACAGCTGCTTCATCAAATTTAATTGATTGGTCATCATCTGCCCATGACAATTCAATAAATTTAGAAGCATATCGCTTCAAGCCCTGCCTAGTACTGTCCAAAACATCCAAAGGGCCCAAAACGCTTAAGGAATAATCTACTAAATCATCTGAATGCATTTCAGAAGTTTGAGAAAATGATTTGATCCTATTAATTACATCCCTAATACCTTTTTTGTTTGGGTCTGACAAAATTCTACTAGCGAAATTGATCCGTTCGACATATGCCCCTGTATTAATCCATTCACTCCCACCTTGCCATCCTTCAACACTTGGGGGACGCAATAATCCTTGCCCCATATTTGCACAAGCAGCCTCAGCAGCAAAAAGTTCATTAGCAGGCAAATCTATAGGACCTGCTAACCTCATTGTACCTACAACCATTTCCACAGGACTCTTAATTCTGGCAAAACGTGAAGAAGTATCTTTAAAAAACTCCGATTCAAACATTGCTTTCAACATTTCTTTAACACTATGGTCAGAATCAAAGTAGGCTTGTACCATTAAATTGATTGCTTCAGGATCTTTTGGAGCCTCATGTGGCCACTGCGGAACAGGAAATTCATCGGCTACAAAAAAATGGTACATATGCCTTGCCAAGTATCTTGCAGTAGCATCTTGCTCACAAATTATCCTGACTGCGTCCTCACCATTCCAATTACCTGTTTGACCCAAAATAGTTTTCTCTCCATGATCATGATCATCATCATCATATTCAAATTCCCAAGACATATAACCATAAGGTCTAGCAGTATTATTTCGCATCCTAATGGACATATATTCAGGATTCACTATTCTCCATCCAGTGAATGCTCTCGCAGTTTCCTTAATATCGTCTTCCGTATAATTCCCAACACCCATTGAAAATAATTCCAGGATCTCCCGACCATAATTTTCGTTAATATTTGCAGCGTGGTTATCTTGATTATCAAGCCACATAATCATTGCTGGATCTTTTGATAACTCAAGTAACAAGTTATCAAACCTGCCCATTCCATTAGCGCGAAACATATCAATTTGATTTATTCCAACTTTATTTTGTATCAGCTTATGAACTGCAGTAGCAAATAATCGGTGCCAAAAAACGCACATCTTCTCTCTTAATGGAGTATCGGTCATAACTAATCTATACATCCAATATGCACCACCACTAGATCTCAAATCTGATAATTCAACATGATACCTACGTATCAAATCTTCTGGAATTTCATCTTTATGATCTGGATTTAGCAGCTGGTGTAACGTTTTATCAAATCCTTGTTCAACTGCACGATCAAATTCTGCTGGAGTCGAGCCAAACGCAGCACGTCTTAACAGGTGAGCTACCAACGTTGCATCATGATTTACATTAGTTGTTGTCATCTGCATACTCCAAATTCTAATTGAACGCATTATACTTTTTTAGCCCTAAAAAATCCAATGTCCTGATTCATCGCCCTCCCCCTAAACAACACAAGTATTCTAAAAAATGTCCTCCCTCGAAACTTATGCTATATTCACAGAAGATTTGCTTAATGAAAGGAAAATCATGGATTCTGAAATAATTTCTCAAGTTAGTGTTACCCCAATCCCAACATATTACAGACAGGAGATCGGTAGAAATTCCACTCGCGACAACATTGGTCTTTCCAAAACGGAATGGATTTTAAGAGCTAAAACCAATACAGGAAATGAGGGAATCGTAAATGCTGCGCGTTTCATGAACCAACCGCAAAATAGTCTAGAAAAATTGAGGGACACCCTTAAAGAAATTTTTCTTGGATTCGATGTGAAAGATTTCTTCACAACTGATACAAACGGAAAAGTAACCAGTCCAAATAAGAGAGTTGAAAAAGCATTTAACCAAGCGCAAAACGGATGGATGAGTATCCTGGCATCGGATTTACTAGGTAGAAACCAGAACATCCCTGCAACTTTATTGTTTAACGAGGAACCCAAAAAAGAAATTTGTGCTTATGATACTACTCTATATTTCCATGACCAATTATTCCCTTCAAAAGGCGTTTCCAAACTAGTTGAAGAAGCAACTTCTTCAGTAAAGCACGGTTATACACAGATGAAAATAAAAGTAGGGAGGCCAGGGAAATGGATGTTGCCAATAGAAGGTTTACAAAGAGATATAGAAGTGGTTTCACAAATTAGGGAGGCAGTAGGGAAAAATATTAAAATAATGGTCGACGCAAATTTTGGATATGACAATAGATTAGATTTGCTAGAGACTTTTATCCGAGAAACCGCTCATTGCAACTTGTTTTGGCTAGAGGAAATGGTGACACAAAATGTTGAGGATTACAAAAAACTCCGATCAATTCTGGAGAAGATAAGTAGCTCTACTATGCTTGTATGTGGCGAAGTAGATAGACAACCAATAAGCCCAATATTTGAAGAACTAATAAAAAATAATTTGATTGACGGTTACCA
>CAZWTJ010000018.1:0-23676 GCA_964637555.1 uncultured Dehalococcoidia bacterium
ACCATTGTTAACTGTTTTGGTTCTAATTCTTTTTCTGATTTTCCCAACTGATTTCCTACATGCCCTGAATGATGAATTCGGATATTCTTTCACCAATCATCATAGTTGGAAGATTCGTATTAGCACGAGGGACATCCGGCATGATTGAAGCATCAGCGACACGCAATGACCCAATGCCATGAACTTTTCCAAATTGATCTACAACAGACATAGGATCAGTGGATGGACCCATCTTACATGTACAACTAATATGGTGAAGGGTACTAACATTTTGCTTCAACCATAAATCTAACAATTCATCATTCTGAAGGATGTGATCTGTGGGTGAAAGTCTATTCGATACTATTTTCGAATATTCTTCACCATCTCCTATTGACGCACAAACACGGGTTAAATAACGCATCCGTCTCAAATCTTCTGGGTCTTGAAAATAATTGTAATCAATTTCTGGAGGATCAATCGGATTCGCTGATCTAAGCTTCAATTCACCAGAACCTTTAGCCAAATATAGGCTCCCTATCATTCCTACAGCATCAGTCAAAGTCGCATCTTCCTCTTCCTGACTAGGAAATTGACTACGTTCCACCGCGCGATATGAAATTCCATGTGATTGATCTAAGATAGCAACTCTACGTAAAGCTAAATGATGAATCATCAAATCATTTCGTAAATCAGAATTTTCAGCAGTACATCTAATCACAATTTGCCCAAACCTTTTATTTGGATCACCAATATAGTTTTCTTTAGTATTCCACCAAACCTGAATATGAGGATGATCTCGTAAGTTTTGTCCTACTCCTCGTAAATCTTTTACTACCGGAATACCTAACATCTCCAAATGTTCTGCTGGTCCAATACCAGAAAGCATCAATAATTTTGGAGACCACGGCGCTCCAGCACTCAAAATGATTTCTTTTCCGAAAACATTAAATATCTCCCCACCACTATCTACCTCTACTCCATAAGCAATATTGTTTTGAATCAGAATTTTGTTAACAAAACATCCTCCCCTAATTGTCAAATTCATTCGGTTTCTGATCGGGTTGATATAACATAAAGAAGCGCTTTGTCGAACCCTGTCTACAGTATTAAATGGTATAGGACCTACCCCTGAAGCATCTGGATCATTATGATCTTGAACTTTCGCTAACCCAAATGATTGAGCATCTTCGTAAAATGCCTTACCATCCTCAGCCCATTCATCAAATGGATGTCTACGAACCTTCACAGGTCCGGTGTTACTATGAAAATCCCCACTCATATCTAAATCGTTCTCAATTTTCAAAAAGTAAGGTAAGCACTTTTGAAAATCCCACTCACTATTACCCTCAGCCGACCAAAGGTCATAATCTTCAGGTTCTCCTCGTAGGAAAACTTGTCCATTAATACTACTTGATCCACCAATTACTTTTCCTCGTGGAATTCGGATCGGATTTTGTTCATCAGTAGCCCTAGCCTCGAACCACCATCTATGTTGATCGACCTCATCGGTTGATCCATCGGAAAATTCGGGCCCATATGCGAATTTGATCCTATCGGGCATAGAGTCAAAATTGGCGAAGTCTTGTCCAGCTTCCAATAACAAAACGGTCTTATTCGTATTTTCTGTAAGCCTAGCAGCGATTATTGAACCCGCTGATCCAGAACCAACCACAATATAATCATATTCCATTCTTTCGTCCTTTACTTATGAAATCCCTATCAATCAGACTCTAATACTTTCATTTTCCTTTAATCGATCATTCCAAAATATCACTATATAAAAAAGAAACGCTAAAATCAGCAAGAGAGCAGAAAAAGAATATACTACGAAAATCGAAAAATAAGTTAATAGCCCATATCCCAATAATGGACCAACCGCAGAACCCACATCTCCCCATGTAGAATACCTAGCCATAATTTCGGGTTGATGCCCAATAGGAGCCAAATCACCAGCTGAAGCATCTAAGGTAACCTTTGCGGCTGTAGTTGCGGCAAACAGTAATGGCACTGCCAAGAGTAAAACTAACAAATTTACATTTATAATTATCGTGCAAAGAACAATTACGGGAACTGAAATTGAAATCATCAGTTTTCTTCCAAATTTGTCAGAAACCAAACCAAAAATTGCAGAGAATCCTACTTCACTTCCCCAACTAATCGCAAGAATTATTCCTGTTAATGATGCGGCTCCAATTGTTAAAACACCTAAACTAAATGGTTCAGCCATTTGATCTTTTACTATTAATCCAATTGTTGCAGTTGTTACTCCAGAAGCAAGAAATCTTTTTGTAAAGTGTACAAAGAATACCGACAGGATTTTCAATCTCAAATTGGAGTGAATAGAAAAACTTCCTAACAAAAATCCCCAAATTCTGTTTTTGAAATTAACTGTTTCCTGTCCTTCAGTTACGCTGTTGCACTGAATATCTCCTTCTTCAATGTCTCTTTTTTCCCCATGGTCTCTTAGCAATAAGACTAACGGAATACAAATAATTACAAACGAGGATGTAATTAAAAATGCATTCTGAATACCTAAACTCTCTGCCAAGATCCCACCCATTAATACTGCAACTGCACTACCAGATCTAAATACTCCATTAAAAACCCCCATATGCATTCCCCTGTGATCAGAGTTCTCTTTTAGAACAACCATGTACATGGATACCATCTGAATTGAAAAACATATTCCCCATGCTATACGCGCAACAAATAATGGCCAAAATCCATCAAACAATCCATATGATGCAGTTGAAAATAACGCAAGGATCAATGAAATCATCAAAGGACGCTTTAATCCAAATTTGTTGTAAATTTTTGCTGCCCAACTATTTGAAAACATTCTGATCCATCGATTAGTACTCAATATTACTCCCGCAGCTAATCCTGCGGTCATACCAAATTCTCCTAACATTGATGGCAGCACAGCATATAGCATCGAATCTCCCATAACCGATAATGCCATGATTAAAGAGGTATAAATAACCTGTCGTGTCGAAAAAAATATCATTCTTCTTTATCTTCAAACAAAAATTTTGGACAAACCTTTTCGACAGTATAAACTATTGAAAATACTGAGTAGCAATATTTCAGTTATTATACGTTGAACAATTTCTATTCTTTCAGAAATTTTGGAGCTTTTGATGAATGAAATCACCAACATTGGGATCATAGGAACAGGTCGAATTGGCACTCATCATGCCAAAAATATTGAGTACAACATCCCTGAAGCTTCAGTTGTAGCCTTAATGGATCTCGACAATTCCAAAGCCAAAAATCTTGCCCATGAATTCTCTAATTGCATGACATATACTCGAGCCGAACATCTAATCGCTGCCCCTAACGTTGATGCAATATTAATAGCTGCCCCTGACGAATTACATAGTGAATTACTATTCCAATGTCTAGAATCAAACAAGCCAGTATTGTGTGAGAAGCCAATTGCAACCAGTTCCACCTCTGCAAAATCCATTGTTCATAAAGAAATGGAACTCGGCATAAAGCTAATTCAAATAGGGTTCATGCGAGAGTACGATCCAGCACATTCCAAAGTGAAAATGATTTGTGACAATGGTGACTTAGGCAGGATTTTCACTTTTCGAAGTTTTTCATCTCAAACAATTGGACTTGATCAGCATTCTCAGGGAAATAGGGAAATCAAGGATTTAATAGTCAACTCAATGATTCATGATTTTCATTCTGCTCGTTGGTTCATGAATCAAGAAGTGAGAAAATTATATGTATCGTCCATTAGTGACGATGGTCCAAATACAGCTCGATTTTTAATAGTTACAGCAGAATTCCAAGATGGGTCATTGGGACTAATTGAATATAACGACAATTCTGGATTTGGCTATACTGTAGATATCAAAATCACAGGCGAATTAGGATCTATAGAGAGCTCTTCACTTTCTGATCCAATCAAATATTCTTCCAATTCTAAATCTCAATCGATTACAAATGACTGGTTAGAAAGATTTGACTCAGCATATCTAATTGAATTAAGAAATTGGGTGAAATCCATTCAAGACAAAAGCCCAATTGGACCTAGTGCTTGGGACGGATATATGTCACTAAGAATTGCAGAAGCATGCATAAAATCTGTAGAAACAGCAAAGTTCATCGATATTCCTTATATTCCTAAACCAACCTTTTATGAATAACATCTTTAAATTTTGAATTTTTTTGGTGTCGAATATAGAATGGCATCAACTCACATCCCAATCAAGGAGCAAACAATGAAAGCAGTAGTATATAAAAAGCCGTTTGAGGTAGCTATAGAAACCGTTCCGGATCCAACAATTAAGCATCCAAATGATGTGATTGTTAAAGTTACTTCTAGTTGTATTTGTGGATCTGACCTACATATGTACGAAGGTAGAACTGCTGCAGAACCAGGAATCATATTTGGTCACGAAAATATGGGTATAATTCAAGAAATTGGTTCGGCTGTCAAAAATTTGTCCGTTGGAGACAGAGTGGTAATGCCATTTAATGTGGCATGCGGGTTCTGCAAAAATTGCCAACGTGGATTTACTGGATTTTGTACTACCGTTAATCCAGGTTTTGCTGGCGGTGCTTATGGATATGTTTCCATGGGACCATGGGTTGGCGGACAAGCTGAATATCTTCAAGTACCTTTCGCAGATTTCAACTGTTTAACCCTGCCTACAGGAAAAGAAAATGAGGCTGATTTTGCACTATTAGCAGATATTTTTCCTACAGGATATCATGGAGCCGAATTAGCAGATGTGAGCCCCGGAGAGAGTGTAGCAGTATTTGGTGCCGGGCCTGTTGGCCTTATGGCTGCATATAGTAGCTTAATTCGAGGTGCCGCAGAAGTTTATGTGATTGACCACGTCAAAGAAAGACTGGATAAAGCCAAAAGTATCGGAGGCATCCCAATCAATTTTGATAAAGGTAATCCTGTAGAACAAATCCGAGATATAAGAAATGACTCTGGAGTAGATAAAGGTATTGATGCTGTTGGATACCAAGCTGCAGCTCAGGGATCATCAGCTGCAGGTGGTGAACAAGATGAAATACCTAATGTGGTACTTAATCAAATGATTGAAGTTGTGAAACCGACAGGGGCAATGGGTATCCCTGGGTTGTACGTACCATCTGACCCAGGTGGTATCGATGACTCCGCAAAGCAAGGATCCTTGCTTCTAAGCTTTGGAAAATTGTTTGAAAAGGGACTAAGGCTCGGAACAGGGCAGTGCAATGTGAAAAAATACAATGCTTATCTTAGAGACCTAATAATTTCTGGCAAAGCATCACCGAGTTTTGTCGTATCTCATGAAATATCAATTGATGATGCGCCCGAAGCTTATCAAAAATTCGACCAAAGAGTTGAAGGTTACACTAAAGTAATTTTAAACCCATAATATACGATTTAGCACAATTATTATTAACCTTTTAAGGAGTTGTAATGGTCAAAGATTCTTACGAGTGGGTCGATGATTGGGGAAATAGGGAACGGTCTGAAAAATCAATTTCAGGGTGGGCTCATCCAGGAATGGCTACTACTTCCGATGGGAACATTGTGACCTGTGATAGTGGTGAATCCCTTATATTAGTTTTTAGTCAAGACGGATTATTACTAGACTCATGGAATGGAAATTTCTCTGACGCTCATGGAATCACAATTGCCACGGAAGGTTCTTCAGAAGTCATATGGATTGCCGACAATGGTAGCAAGCGGCAGCCTGGACATGCGTACGATTATGCACCAGAAGCAACTACTCAATCTGGAAGAGTTTTCAAAACCGCATTTGGAGGGGAAGAGTTGATGGAATTGCCTATGCCCGATCATGCTGCATACGCTAACACCAAATATTCCCCAACTTCTGTAGCAATCAATAAAAGTAACAATGATATTTGGGTCGCAGATGGATATGGTGCAAGCTTAGTGCATCGATTTGCTGATGATGGAAAATATTTACAAACAATTGATGGAAGTAACGGGGCAGGACTTTTCAGTTGTCCCCATGGAATTGCAATTGATTACAGGAAATCAGAAGCTGAACTATTCGTAGCAGATCGATCAAATTCCAGAGTTCAGGTATATGATCTTGAAGGAAACTTCAAAAGATCTTTTGGGACTGATTTTCTTACTACGCCCAGCGGGTTTGCATTTTCAGGAGATCTAGCAATAATATCCGAGTTGCGTTCAAGACTAGCCGTAGTAGATAAAAATGACAATTTAGTCAACTATCTTTTCCCAAACCCTGATGCACCTTCACTCGAAGGTTGGCCTAATGAAATGACTGAAAATGGTGTCTTGAAACGACCTGCATCTTTGGAGTCTGGAAAATTCAACAGCCCCCATGGTATGACTGTAGACCATTCTGGCAACATCTATGTTGCCGAGTGGCTTATAGGGGGTAGATTTACAAAACTTAACATTACTAAAGATTCCACTAACTGATGAATTATCACAGTAGGTAATTTTAGCAAAATTGTTGTTTTATAGGAGGCTAGTATGACTTCTACAACGGAAGTTAAAATCGTTGAGTTATCAAATGGAGTGTTTGCCAGACTTCATAACAATTTAACCAACGCTGGAATAATTGTAGGTGATGATAGCGTAATAATTGTAGATTCCCTTCGAGTTCCTTCGTTTGCTCGAGATTTAATAAAAGATGTAAAACATATCACTAACAAACCCATTTCTCACGTAATAGATACTCATTCCCATTGGGATCATTCTTGGGGAAATCAAGAATTTCCAACTGCAACAATTATTGGACATGACAATTGTTTAAAAGAGATGATCGATTCTAATTGGAATGAGCAATGGCGATCCAAAGTGATTTCATCTAATGAATCCTGGTCTGAAGAAGCTAAAACAGTAAGCATTACTCCGCCTAATCTAACATTTTCTGATAGTATTAATATGGAATTTGGTTCGCATAAAATACATATAAAATTCTTAGGGAAAGCCCATACCAGCGGAGATATATTTATTTACCTTCCAGATGATCAAGTACTTTTCACTGGTGACGTAGCTCAAAATCAAGGGATCCCCTTTTTTGGAGATAGCTATCCAAACGATTGGATTCAAACGTCCGAATCAATGGCTAACATTTCTGTGAATTCTTTTATGGCGGGGCATGGACCAATTGGATCGCAAAAAGATCTTTCAGATGCTAAAGATTTCATCCAAGCATTAATTCAAGATATCAAATCTTCCAAAAATAATGGAATTGATAAGGACCAAACCGCATCAATTGTCACAAATAACTTGAAATCACGTTTTGGGCATTGGAGAAAATTCGAACTCTTGCCTGACGGAATCGCAGATATATATAACAGGTTAGTCCACTAATAATCATATATATATACGATTATTCCCAATAATACATTTTATTTACGGAAAATATATTCTATTATACAGAAGTTCATGATATATTTTTTTAGTATATACAGGTATAAATAGATATTATCCTATTTTTTACAGAAATAGTTTTTGAGTTTTCGGAAATGTATTTTATTAGACCAAATTGTCACTCCAATGCCTCTTCTAATCTATCTCTATTAGAAAGCATTGAATTGTACTCTTTTTGGGATACTGTTGATCCTGAAAAATGGGAAATTAAAACCATTGAAGCTTTTCTATTAGAAAGATTCGATATTTTTATAAGACGGGATATCAGAGAAAAAGGCAAATCATCGAAACCTGTATATCACGACTCATCTATCTCTTCCAGATCCTTAACATATCGATCATTGGATTACAGAAGGAAAAGCATCAAGCATAAATTTGACCGAACACGCACCTATCTTGACAGTCAAATTGATTGGTCAGACAGATCCGCTATCTCCAATGTAATGCTGCCTCTTACACCACATGAACACATCAAACATGCTTACGATCTCAGTCTTAATTTCACCCAACACACATCTCACATATCATCAAAATACTTCAAACCCACTTTCCGAAATCTTAAATATTGGTTGTTTTTACTGGTTTATCACTCGGATTTTCTTAAAAACGACTACGATATATTTATCATTGGAAATCTATATGCATACCTCGATAGATGGCATGTCATCAACGGGAATAATTTTGCCTCTTCTAAGGACAAGAAATTCTTAGATGGGTGGCTTGCAAGCCACCCATGGGAAAGCACCGAAGACATGAATCAATATATCTCAAATATAGCTAGAGGTGGATTTGAACAAGTTCCTTCAAATTGGGATCTATGGGGTAAACACACCCATTTTATGCTTCCATCACACTATACCGATTCAAACCCTAATAATCTTGAATCGGACCCACAACCAGTTGCAGTCGAACCCACATATGTATCTATATCCAATGAATCATCAAATCTTGAAGAATCTACCACATTTATCTGCCAAGCCTGCGGGCATCATAATCCTAATTCCTTACAAACCTCTGAACTAAGTTTGGATTTTTCGAATATGTCTATTGATCCTCCATTCTATGAAGAGGATATCAGAGGCGAAGATGACATTATACAAAGATATATTCCCGGAGAAGGATGGATTAGTTCTTAAAATATTCTTTGATGCTTTTTCTCTTTGGTATATTGGAATCCCTATCTATTTCATTAAATTCAAATCGCCCATTAGAATTCCCTTCTGTAATTCTTGCACCCTTAAGCTTTTTTTGTATTTGTAATCTTTCGTCCATAACTTTCCCGATACGAGGGCACTTTTGGGCAATAATATAGAAAGAATCATTTTTAGATTTCTCTGTGTATATTTCTAAATCTAATATTTCAAATTGTCTTTCAAAAATTTTACTGATTTCATCTTCCTTATGGGGCAATCTCCAAAATGAATGGAAAATTTTTCCGCCAGTATTTAATCTGGCGTTTTGTTCTCGCAAAGAATTCAACATTTCATCTTTAGATAGTTCGTCCAAAATCTTATCTGAACGTATTACGTCAAATTTTTCATCCTGTGTCATGTCAAATGGGACGCCATTCATATCCAGGATTAATAATGTTCCATCCAAAAAATCATTCAGTTTTTTTATATATAGGTTTACATTATCCATCTTATTTTTTATCTAACATCACTCTAAGAAAAATAATCCCTTTCTTTAGACAAATTGATATTTTGTCCTTCAAATCCTAATTGTCTCCACATTTCAAATACAACAACTGATACAGCATTGGAAAGATTCATACTTCGATTTGAGGGTTTCATAGGTATCCTGATAACATTCTCAGGATTTAATTCCGACACGAGATCGGAACTAAGACCAACACTCTCAGATCCAAATAATACCGTGTCGTTTAGTTTATACATTGGGTCAGTATAAACTCTTGGACCATTTGCTGTCGTGCCATAGACTTTCGATGAGTCAAACATCCCCCACAACGATTCAACGGATTCATGAATCGTAATATTAGCAATATCTCTATAATCTAACGAAGCCCTACGTAGACTTGAATTATCCAAACTGAAACCAAGTGGTTTCACCAAATGCAAATTCACTCCAGCATTAGCACAAAGCCGAATAACATTACCGGTATTTTGTGGAATTTCTGGAGAAATTAGTACAATATTTAACATATTAATTGTGACAAATTCTGGAATCAGATTCTGAATCCATCAATATAATTTGGTTTCATTTTAGCCAAGGATACCATTATTTCTTCCATTCTACTTTCATCATCTGCTAACAATCTATCATCATATCTTGCTACGGAAGACGTCAATATTTGCAACCTTTGTAATTTAGTATCATTATCAGGAAATAAAACTGCCATAATTTGTGAAGGTCTGAAATATCTTAACCATATTGGACATTTACTCAACAAAGGATTAAGTAAAGCAGCCCTACCAACTCCTGAGTGCACTCTACCAAATGAACTAATCATCAAATTAATAGGCATCGATTCAGGCCATTTTATTCCATCAACAATTCGATTATTAACCAAATCAACGTAATTTCTATAACTAGAGACGTTCTCCCAAGGACGATTTATAAGCCATGTATCAATATCATTAACATTTAACAAGCCACCAGTGTGATTCGAAAAGATTTCCCTCATTGAATATTGATCAGCAATAGTGGTCAAATCCAACAACCCAGGGAAATAATGAAAATGACAATCTAGCATGTAGTCTAACCACTTAATTGATCTATATGTGGGGGGAATAACTTTTTCTCCATTTGCTTGTGCGAGTTTTTTTAGCACGCCATACATTGCATAAAGTTTTTGTCTGTTCATAGTAGAAATTCCATTCTCATGAAGGGAAGACGTAGTCCAAACAACAGGTTTATCCAAATCTGTACACATCCCTTCCCACCGAGACATGTAAACACAAAGGTCCGTCATAGAATACTGAACACCATAATATTCTTTAACATGACGCTCTATAGAACGTCGATCCCAATTATTATGCATCGAAAAAATAGCTATTTCTATCTCTTCCGACTTTAGTAAAGGGCGTGAACTGCTAAAGGAATTGTTGTCAACAGCCGGATCTAATTTTAATCTTGGGTTTTCAGGTAGCATTCTTCAACTAGCATGATAATAGAACATATGAACTAATATATCATTTAAAGCATACTTTGTGAATATGACTTTCAAAGATGAACGAATCCAGAATTTACTACCTCAATTGTATAGCAGTTACCCTCTAAGAAAATATAATGTGTATCTACTATGATTTCACCCTCTGTTAAATTCGCTATGAGATTTCAATACATAGGAATCGACAAACCCTGGAATGTTTTTGTCGTACTCCATACAATTTCAGCAGCACTATAGATAGTCGAAAAACTTAAGCTTATTCGTCCAAACTTTCATCCTCGGCGGTTGTAACTTCCAATAATCCAGCTCCTCTTCTACGACCCGCAAAAATACTCGAACCTCCATCAGGTGGAGATTCAGGCATATTATTCAATCCATTTTCATCGATATTTAAACCACTACCAGGTTGGTCACCAAGAACTATATAACCATCCTCAATAGTGGCATCAGTTGATAAAATACCTGCATCTCGGTCATGGAATACTTCAAGCATAATATGATTGGGTATCGCAGACGCGACGGGTGCTTCATAATTTACCGGTGAATTCATCAAAGAAACAGGAATCTCAAAACCATAAGCCATATCTGCAACTTTCATTAATCCCGTAATCCCACTTGCACCACTACCAACCTGAACAATATCCACAGCTTCATTTTCCATAAGAGGCATAAAATCTTTTATGTCTGACAAATTTTCCCCGGTAGCTACAGCAGCAGTAATACTTTGGGACACTCTTTTTAAACCTCTATAATCCCATCTGCGTGCTGGCTCTTCCGCCCAGAAAATCTCAAATTTTTCCTCAATCTTTCTTATGTTTCTAATAGCTTGTTTTGGAGACCAATATTCATTCGAATCAATAATCAATTGCACTGGCTTACCAGATTTCTTTAATGCTTCTTCCATAATCCCAATACGGCGCATATCAGATTCTCTATCTAATCCCACTTTTAATTTTCCGGCAGAGATTCCTTTTGATGAAGCCTCTGAGTACAAATCGTATATCTCTTGATCCGACAACGGCAAATCAATACCACTAGCATAGGCCCTAACATATCTCGAAGAACCACCAAGGGTTTTCCAAAGAGGTTCTTCATTTATTTTCGCTTTAAGATCCCATAGTGCAACGTCTATTGCACCTAATGCATTACTCATTATCCCTTCATTACCACCCTTAAAAACAACATCTACCATCCGTTTCCATATACCTTTTACACCTCTTGGATCTAATCCAACAATCGCCGGCTTAATAGAATGAATCGCATTGAATATCGAAGGATTTGTTAAAGATATACCTGAGATTCCTTCGTCGGTATCTATGTATAAAACCATACCCGATTGGTCATCACGACCAGTGGGGAAATTTGCATCTCCCATTCGTCTATCTAAAGTAAAATAATAAGGTCTAGTTCGAATCCCTGAAATTTTCATTATTGCTCCTACAACTACTAGTACTAATTAAATTTGGCCAATTAGAGTGTTTTTAATATCTTTAGGTAAAACATGTTTTGGAATCTTACAAATCATCGTATATGCAGGATCAAACACATTACCAACATCATATTCAACATAAGTGCCAAGTAATATATTCGCATCTTCGACAGACAGGTTGTAATCATCGATTAACCATCTAAACATCTCTGAAGAAGCATGTTGTAAAGCCTCATCAAGTGGTCTCGTATTCCCTGCAGCGAAAATATAATCTTTATTTTCACCCCTAGGCCAAAAAATTTCTTTGTTCTTAATTACACTTAATGAAAACTCGACATCCATTGAAATTTCTATACCAGTACCCAATATTTCTCCATCAGATTGCCACGCGTGCCCATCACCTATATGGAATAATGCGCCTTCAACGAAAATAGGCAAATACGCAGTCACGCCTGGCTCAAAACCCCTATAATCCATATTCCCTCCATATTGACCAGATGTAGCGGTAGATATTGACTGGCCCCTTTCAGGAGCTACGCCAAAACATCCAATCATAGGTCTTATAGGCACAATTAAATTTTCCAAAAACTTAGATGGAGTTTCTATCATTGCTGTGGAATCATTAAAATCCAATATGAAGTTAAAGGGTTCATTCTCAATTTCTCCAGTATTATGTCCAAACTCCATAACATTGGATGAAATTTTAGGCCTACAGAAACCATGAGAACGATTAGGGAAAATTTTATGGAACTTTACCGCTAAAACATCCCCAGGAAGAGCGTCATTAACATAAAAAGGTCCGGTTTGAGGATTCCCTCTGGGTGAAACATCTACACCATTGAAATCCTTTCCTCCTGCATCAACAGTTCGGGTAATAATTTTATCACCACTATCAATTGTTAATTCAGGAGAATGAGAACCAATCGTCAAATGATAAATTTTTGGCGAAAATACATGATCCATTACAGACTCCTTTAACTCAATCTACAAACCATTTTAAAATATAAATCCATTCCCACTGCAGATTGTAAAACAATTACACTATAGATTAAGAACATATAAAAATACATGTACAACCATTGTTTGAAATAGTGTAGAGTATCAATAAAATTAAAAGATATTACACTTACGTACGACTTTTAAAAAGGATACTCACTAATGTTCTCAGCAAGAATTACTAGTCCCAAAAAGATCGAAATTAATGAAATTGATATACCCCAAATCCATGAAGGCCAATGTCTTATAAAATTAGAACGTTGGTCGGTGTGCGGAAGTGATATCAGGCATAACTATGGACCTGTTCTACCTGAAGAAGAATACCCTATGAAACATGGTGGACCATGTCATGAATGTGCAGGCACTATAGTAGAAAGCCGCTCTGACAAATTTGAAGTAGGGCAGAGAGTAATAGTACTACCAAACCTAGACGGAACGGGTGGTTTAGTAGAATATTATCCTGGGGACGAGGGTCGAATGGCTTTAGTACCAGACTACGGTGACTTGGGAGAATGGGTATTATGCCAGCCATCAGGAACAGTATTATACTCATGCCAACTTATGGGAACAATTCTTGGTAAAGATGTAATAATCATGGGACAGGGAAGTATCGGATTATCATTCACCGCAATCATATCAAGAGCAGGCGCTAGAAGAATAATCGCTGTAGACCCACTTGATTATCGATTAGAGTGGAGCAAACAATTTGGAGCCACTCACACCATCAATCCTGAAAAGGAAAATTTGGATGAAGCATTAGAGGAAATAACAAACGGAAAACTTGCAGATATTTCCGTAGAAGCATCTGGCTACCCAGATGCTTTAAATGCCGCTCTAAGAGCAGCCTCTCAAAATGGGAAAGTAATTATTTTTGGAATCCAACCCGGACCAAGAGGTAGAATGACAGAGATAGACACACAATACTTATTAAAGAATTCCCCAACGATAATCCCCACGCTTGGTGGAAGAAGCAAAGATCCCGTAGCTCATATACAGAGAATGATTGAACTGAAAGATAGAGGATGGTGGAATCCTGGAGAAATGAAGACCCATGAGCTGAATTTTTCAGATGTACAAAAGGCATATGACCAATATGAGCAATATCAAGACGGTGTAATAAAAGTAGTGATGGAAAACGAATAACGACAAGCAATTCTAAAACGAAAGAATATTATGCGAACACGTCAAATAACAGCTACTCCTTCTCAAATAATGCTAGAACAATTGGTCACTTCAAATATCAAGTATCTATTCTACAATTCAGGATCCAAGGAAGCTTTGTTTTTTGACGCCCTACACAACAACCCTAATATTAATGGGATTCTTGCGCTTCACGAAGGTAGCGTTACTTCAATGGCTGGGGGATATTCACAAGTAAACTCTGATCCAGGGGTAATGTTAGTACATCTTGGTGCAGGATTAGCTCAGTGTATGGGTCAACTAATAAATGTATGTTTTGGGGGACTCCCAGTAGTGGTAATAACGTTCGCAGGAGATACAGGCAGCTGGGTTGACCGAACCCATAGTTTGGACTTAGACAGCAGTTTTGGTCCAACTTCAATCTCATCCCCAATGACTAAAGCCTCATGGACAGTAGTCGAACCACAAGGATTACCATTTGCAATTGACAGAGCACTAAGAGTAGCAAAAACACCCCCCTTCGGACCAGTCCATTTAGCAGTTTATGACCGAGTACTCGAAAATAAACAAATCACTACTAATATAATAGAATCTAACGATTCAATTATTAAGCCTAACCGTGCCTCTGACAGCGACTTAAACATGATACTTTCAAGCCTTGACCAAGCAAAAAGGCCCATGATATATGCAGGAGACGGAATATGGAAAAGCGGTGGTGAATTGGCTGCTTCCAAATTAGCGACTTATTTTGGGGCTGCAGTAGTAACTACAGACACTGACCATAGAGGAATTTCTATCAAACATCCTCAGCATATGGGCAAAATTAACACCGCTGTTGAACAGTTTAACCCAGATCTTGTTTTATCTATCGGTGTAAGACATCAAGGTCAGGGAATTTCCACGGATCTAAATTTGCTCCAAAATACTAACCTGACAATAGCATTAGGATCTGACTTGGATAACATGCGAAATTACCCCGGCTTAGAGCATGGAATCATTGGAGACGAAAAAGAATCTCTAGAAAGAATGCTCACATTACTTCCAAACCTGGAAGACAAACAATACTCAGCTAGGAGAGAACAAACATTAATTGTTGCTGAAAATTGGAGAAATACTAGGCGTAAGAACATGATGCCTGCTTTTCAAAAGAACAAAGTACGCCCAGGGCTTTTAATAGATGCTATTGATGAAACACTAGAAAGCATGGGCGGGGGGATAGTAACCAACGAACAATTTGCAGCATCTCACGAAGCGTTATTACCTGGAATTAACTCAAACAACAACTCTTACTTGAGAGCCGCAGGAGGATCTGAGGGATGGGGAGTAGGAGCCGCAGTTGGTGCAAAACTTGCCGCTGAAGATATCCCAGTAGTGGGGTTTGTAGGAGATGGATCACTGTATTATGCAGATTCTGGGCTTTGGACCGCATCTCACCACAATATCCCGTTGTTATATGTAATAACAAATAATGGAGCTTACGGTATTGTGGCTAACGCATTTGAACGTGCGGGAGGTCAGATGAGTGATACAGGCAAATATGGAGGAGTTGTTTTAGACGGAATAGATCCACTAAAAATAGCAAATTCATATGGTGTTGACGGAGAAAGATTAGATAACGAGGACAAAGTCAAAGAAACGATAAAAAGGGCATTAGATATTGTTCAAAACGAAAACAGACCTTATCTTCTTGATGTTCGAATGCCTTTAGGATTACCAACAAATGCCCAAGCTATGGATCAATTTATAATGAAAGAACGAAAATAATAGAAATTTAAATTGATATGGATGCAACGAACCCAGAAATAGAACGCGAAAAACTTCACTCTGCATCAGATCGGACGCTATATTCCTTAGTATCAGAATCTGACAGGAAAATTGAAGGCAATCTACTAAGACTTAAAGGTAGATACATTTTGGAAACCATCGCAGAAACCCACTTTTCCAAAATTTTACACGGCCTCATCGAATCAAAAGGTTGGAAGAATTCAAACCTCCTGAATGAACGAAGTTCTTCTTATTCACTTTGGAACTCTGGGCCTCATAATTTATTCGTTTATTTAGAACATAATTTTTCTAATGGTAAAACTATCAATCGAACTAAAATTCAGGAAATATGCAATCTAGCACATCAAAATAATTCTACTGACATAGTAATAGCAACATCAGGAAAATTCACACAACAAACGATTATTTCAAACGACCAGAGAAGAAATTACTCTGGGGAGACACTACGTATAGAATTATGGGATCAATTAAAAATCTCAAATCTTATCGACAATCTTACAATACCTTCTTATCAAGAGATAATTGGTCCTATTAATAGCTTCATTATAAACAAATTAGATTTGTTATCAGACTTGCCTAAAGAGATTTAAACTACAGGCCTTATCAAATCGAATGTTGAGGTCGTGTGACAATACATGTCTCCAGCAAGTCTTCCAACAGGATCTAATTTTTGATGATCAATGTGATGGCCTGAAATCACTTCATCGTCAATATGAACCAGCACAACCTCTCCAATAACAAGACCATGAGGATCCCTTTCGCTTCCTAGTTCAACTATCCGTTCTAATTTGCACTCCATATTTACTGGACTCTCAGCAAGCCTAGGTGGTCGTACAATTTGAGAGTCTACTTGAGTTAATCCTGAAATCGCAAATTCGTTAGTATCTTCTGGATATTCAGCAGATGTAACATTCATCGCTTCCGCAATCTGATTAGAAACAATATTCACAACAAATTCCGAATTCTCTTGAATGTTTTTTAAAGTGTGTTTTAATTTCCCACTCGAAAGAAATTTGGAAATAGAAAAAACCAAAGTTGGAGGGTCATAGGTCGCTGCATTAAAAAAAGAATATGGGGATAAATTCACATGGCCTTCATTAGAAATAGTTGAAACAAATGCAATTGGACGAGGCACAATTACTCCAGTGAAAACCCTACCAAAACCGTTAAAGTTTTTAGGATCAATTATCAATTTAAACTCCTGAAATACAAATTTTCTATAGAAGTATACAAGAGAAATAAGATTCCTCCGATCCATTGTATATACGAAAAAATTCCCTTAGACTTACTCTAGCAATCATGGAGGTGAATTATGGACTCAGTTAACTTGGGATCTACTGGAATAAAAGTAAGTCCAATTGGTATTGGATTATCAGAAATTGGACAAGTAAAGCTTGATGTTTCAGAAGTTGCATCAATATTAAATACCGCTCTTGATGGTGGGATAAACTTTCTTGACACCGCAGCGTGCTACGGCGGTAGTGAAGAATTAATTGGCAAAACAGTCTCTCATAGAAGAGACGAATTTACTTTAGCTACAAAATGCGGACACACCAATTGTTTATGTGGAACAATTGGAGAAAAGTGCACACACCAATCCATAAAATTACAAAGCCCCGATTGGAGTGGTCAAACAATTTCAGACAGCATAGAAAGAAGCCTAAAAAGACTTCAAACAGATTATCTTGATTTGGTCCAACTGCATTCTTGCGACATAAAAACCTTAGAGCATGGCGATGTAATCGACGCCTTAATTAAGGCAAAAGAATCTGGCAAAACCAGATTCATAGGTTATAGTGGCGACAATGACAACGCTCTCTGGGCGGTTCAATCGGGACAATTCGACACACTCCAAACAAGCTTTAATATTGTTGATCAAAATGCAAGAAACAAACTATTACCCGAAGCAAAATCAAGAAATATGGGTGTTATTGTTAAAAGACCTATTGCCAATGGTGTTTGGGCTAGAGCTCAAGTGCCAACACGCGGGTTCCCAACTACTTACGCCAAAGAATATTTTGACAGGGCAAAAGCTATTGCAAGCTTAGGACCTCTAGCAGAGGTGGATGATCCGATAAAATTGGCAATGGGATTCACTTTTGCTCATCCTGAAGTTAACACTGCAATCATTGGAACAACAAATCCAAAGCATATTTTATCCAATATATCTATGATGGATGAAGGATTATCCATATCTGATGAAAATCTCGATACACTTGTCAAACGTTTTAATGCACTTGGAGAAAATTGGAACCAGTTGACATAGGAAAACAAAATTTAATGAATTACGACTTTATCATTATCGGAGCGGGATCGGCAGGCTCAATTCTGGCTAGTAGAATCAGCGAAGATCCTACAAAATCTGTATTACTTTTGGAAGCGGGCAATGATTATCCAGATTTTCATTCATTACCAGACCAGTTCAAATATGGCTATAGCCCAGAACGCGACTTCGGATGGTGGTTTAATCCTGGAGCTTTAGAACGATGGTTATATGTAGCAGACACAACTACAGAACAACTTGCTCCTTTGTTAGTGCCAAGAGGTAAGGCAGTAGGCGGATCAAGTGCTGTCAATGCTCAAATATTCCTTCGCGGAGATCCTGATGACTACGATGAATGGGCAAGAAATGGGAATGATGAGTGGACATTCGAAAAGTGCTTACCCTCATTTATACGTCTTGAAAATGATCTGGATATGGACGGTGACTTCCATGGAAAAGATGGACCTGTAAGGGCTAGGCGCCATACTGAAAATGAGTGGACTCAAGATGCACATGCATTTTATAAAGGATTCAATCGAATTGGTTTCCCAGTGACTTTCGATCATAATAGCCCAGATTCCACCGGCGTAGGACCATTACCATTCAACACCATTGATAGAATTAGACAAAGTACTGCATTATGCTATATAGATCCCGCAAGAAACAGATTAAATCTAACAATACGCAGCAATTGTGTGGTTCAAAATTTATTATTTGAAGGAACAAAGGCAATTGGAGTAAAAGTTACTAGTGGGAATGAAATCTTCAATATCTTTGGAAACGAAATTATTTTGAGTGCGGGCTCAGTAGGATCTCCTCAATTACTTTTATTATCTGGAATTGGCCCTTCAAACGACCTAGAAAAATTAGGTATTCCGATTATTAAAAACACTCCGGGTGTAGGACAAAATCTACGGGATCATCCGCAAGTATCTGTAAGTTGGAAAATCAAAGATTCTTTCGATAACCTCTCAGAAAAATCTAAACGGGGCGTTACAGTAGCATTAAGGTATACCGCATCCAATTCAGAACTATCAAACGACATGTTCATACACCAAAGTGCCTTCGCTTTCCCCAGAATGTATTGGGGCGGAGAGACAACCGATTCATTTGTTGGAATGTCTGCTTGTCTATATCTTCAAGAAAGTATGGGAGAATTGAAATTACGGACTAAAGACCCACATATTCAACCTTATATCAACTTCAAATTTCTAAACACACAAGAAGATCTACGCAGAATGCGAGAATGTGTGAGGCTATGCGCTGATGTGGGATCAGGCCCCGAATATTCTGAGATTATTGATGAACGATTTCAACCTTCAGATGAACAATTATCCAACGACGATTTACTTGATATATGGTTGAAGCAAAATGTGCGTAGCAGTGCACATTTAAGTAGTACATGCAAAATGGGTCCGTCTTCTGATCCGTTGTCAGTAGTAAATCAGTACGGAAAAGTGCATGGTATAGAAGGTCTACGAATTGCAGATGCTTCAATATTACCTAATTGTCCTCGTGCTAATACGAATGTACCTACAATGATGATCGGAGAAAAAATTTCTGAATTTATCGCAAATGGTTACTAATGTTCTTGGAGTGAAAAAATGCTCTCACAATTAAATAGTGAACAGAAAAAATGGGTAGATTCTACTCTAGACTCTATGAGTATTCAGGATTGTATTGGACACATGCTAATGCCACTCCATCCATTTAACAAATTGTCGTCAGATTTCCAATCTGTTCAGTCAACCACTACAGATGACTGGTTGCGCCTGCTCGAGAAAATTCCTGTCGGTGGTATTTTCATTATACGGCCACCATCAAATGAGTGCCGAGAAATGTTAACTAAAATACAATCTGAATCAAATATCCCGATAATCATTGCTGATAATGTAGAACTTGGCGCATCTCCTCGAGGACTAATTGGATTTGGTGAAGACGAATTAAATGAACCAATTTACAGTTCTTTTGCCCCCAATCTAATGGGGTTTGCCGCTGCCAATATCCCGAATGCGACATTCGAAGCTTGCCAAAAAATTGCACTCCAACGACGTTCATATGGATATCACTGGGCATTTTCACCTGTGGTAGATTTAAATTTAAATTTCAGAAATCCCATCACTAACGTACGATCATTTGGAGACGACATAGAAAAAGTAATTTCGCATTCAAACTCATTTATTAATGGCTTCCAATATCAAAATTCAATGGCAGCCACAGCCAAACATTTCCCTGGAGACGGAATAGATGACAGAGATCAACATTTCCTTACGACTAATAATTCACTATCTGTTTCTGAGTGGTGGAAATCATATGGGAAAGTTTGGAAATCAGTCATTGATGGAGGGGTAAATGCAATAATGCCTGGACATATTGCATTCCCTGCCTATGAAAGCAGTTTAGACAATCCAGACATTTCTATGCCAGCATCTTTAAGTCCAAACATCCAAATAAAGCTCCTCAGAGAAGAACTTGGATTCCAAGGAGTAGTAATTTCAGACGCAAGTTCGATGGCTGGAATCACAAGTCGTGTATCCCCTGAAGATCGCGCTGTTTCAAACATTGAAGCAGGCGTAGATGTTTGTCTATTCCCGGAAACGCACTCTGATTTCAAATTGATTGAACGGGCTGTAATTAATGGAAGATTAAGTGAAGACCGAATACGTGAATCCGCTAAACGCATCTTAGAACTTAAAGCCAGATTAAATCTGAATTTGTCTACATTTGCACTGAATCAAACTTCTTCAAATGAACATTTCACAACCAAAACGATCCAACAAATTGCTGACAAAAGCATTACTTTACTTAAACCAAACGAAATTCCACTTCCACCATTGAGTAATGGAGAAAAAGTCCTTTTTGTAAACATTTTCGCGCAAGGACCCTTCTCAAATGGAAATCTCCAAACAGCTATAAAAACATTAAATTCGAGTGGTGTAGCAGTAGACATATTGGAAAACCCCACCAATTCAGATTTGATGGAAAAAATTCATAATTATGATGCCATTTTCGTGAACATTTGCTACATCCCAATCAATGGATTATTTGGACATTTAGGTGCTGGTTTTGGACAATTTATGTGGACCAATATACATATGTATCGAAACCGCGTAACGTATACCTGCTTTGGAACTCCCTATGTAATGCACGAACTTCCATTTGCGCCCAATATGTTGCTTGCATTTGGCTCAAGTGAATCAGTACAAATAGCAATCTCAAAGGTATGGCTTGGAGAAATTTCTCCAACTGGTGAACTTCCTGTAAAGCAACCTTTGCACATCAATTTATAAAACTTTAGGATTCAGACATGTCAATATTAATCAAAAATTGCACAATCATCGATGGAACCGGCGCTGAACCCGCGCAATCACAATCTATCCGAATTGAAGGAAATACAATTACATGGATAGGCAATTCCAATGAATTACCTGAGGAAAATCAAACTGCCGACGAAATAATTGAACTTGATAATGCTGTTGTAATGCCTGGAATGATTGATACTCATGTACATATAAGTCAAGGATATGAAATTGATCAAAGTGGATTTTTAGCGGATACCATTCCATTTCTTACTATTCGTGCAATCTCAAGCTGTAAAAACATCTTAGAATCAGGGTTCACATCCGTAAGGAATATGGGAACTTATGGTTACATTGATGTAGCTGTTAAAAAAGCATTTGAATCTGGGATGATTCAAGGACCCCGAATGGTCTCATCTGGAGAAATGCTCATGTCAATTGGTAGTGGTGAATTAGGATACGTACGGAATGATGTGAACATTCCTGACATGAAATCTGGATTTTTTTCTGGACCAGAAGAAGCACGAAAAGCTACAAGAACTCAGTTATACCACGGTGCCGACGTAATTAAATTGATAGCTAGTGGAAGGGTTGGTTCGGATGCATATACCCTACCATGGGATACCGAAGTAGATCGTTCAGAAATTAGAGCTATTACTGAAGAAGCGCACCGCCTAAACAAAAAGGTTGCTGCTCACGCATATTCTTCCCAAACTGTTTCGGATTGTGTTCTAGAAGGTGTTGATAGTATTGAACATGGTGTAATGATAGACATAGAAACCATAAAACTAATGTCCGAAAACAACACATTTTTAGTACCAACTATGAATGCTTTCAATAGTTACCTCATGCCGGATGCAGAAAAAAGATACCCAGCATATAGACTTAACCGCGGTAGGCCTATGGCTACCATTCAACGACAGAATTTTTCAGAATATCTGAAACACAACTTGTCTATTGCACTAGGCTCTGATGGACCCAGGCCCGGTTCACCCCCCGGCTCATCAGCTAGGGAAATTGAACTCCTAGTCGATGCAGGTATGGATAATTTATCAGCAATCAACGCGGCAACTCTAAATGGAGCAAAACTATTGGGCATCGATAATAGTACTGGATCTGTTGAATCAGGCAAATTCGCGGATTTAATTATTTTGAATTCTAATCCCTTAGAAGATATTTCTGTCTTAACCAAACCAGACAATATTCGAGTTGTAATAATAGATGGCAACATTGTAAAAACCGACTAATAGAATAGGAAACACCTCACTTGTCTATTGAAATTTCAAATCCCGAACCTAACGGATTTGAAATTGTGCTTCCATACAATTTATCCATTAAGCATACCGTTCGTTCTCATGGATGGGTGGCTCTAGATCCATGGAAGTGGAATGATGCATCACAAACCTTGTCTAGAGTAGAAAATTTAGGAAATTCCACTTCATCAACCATTTCGATAAATCAAAAAAATCTTAATACCATTGTGGTCAAATCTCCAAATTTAAATCCCAAATCCATTGACCTAATAAAGAAATTTGTATTTAGATGGATTTCAGCAGAGTGGAATCCAAATGAAATCCTTGAATTGTCCAAAATTCTTAATAACGATATTTTTCACTTTCTTAACATCGGAGGAGGTAGATTTCTCAGAAGTAGTACTTTCTATGAAGATTTATGCAAAACAATTTTAACAATTAATACAAATTGGGCTTCAACACGACGAATGACCTCAAAACTTGTTGGCATTACACATGATTTTTCATTCCCCAGTCCCCTAGATGTTCTCAGTACTGGAGAAAAATCATTAAAATCTGATCTGCGTTTAGGCTTCCGTTCAAGAGTGATTTATGAAACTACTATGACATGTCTTGATAAGAAGTTGATCAATGAAAATGGCGATCTAATAGATAAATCAATTACTTACGAAAATCTATTAGATCTTCGCGGAATTGGACCATACGCTGCTAGCCATATCATGTTCTTGGAACATGATTTTTCCAGAATACCTATAGATTCTTCTGTAACATCATATTTTTTAAATAATTTAGGCGTGGAAAAAAACGCTATTGAAACGATTTTCGAACCGTGGGGAATCTATGCTTTCCTAGGTTACAAATTAGGTCGTATCGTCCAAAACTAATACTATTTCCACAAAAAGAAAGGACGGTTTGGAAATCCAAGCAGTCCTTTCTTTGTTTCTATCGAATTCCTAAGTCTTACTTCTTGAAGTAGAACTGCTCAGGATATGCAGTGGATGGACCTCTG
>CAZWTJ010000019.1:0-23395 GCA_964637555.1 uncultured Dehalococcoidia bacterium
GAACCCACGATACCTTTCAGTATGCCTGTTTTCAAGACAGGTGCCTTAAGCCGCTCAGCCACCCCTCCTCAACGCGCAATATCATTTTATCAACTATGGTTTTGAAAGGCGAGAGCATTGTTGGTTAGAATTATTTTTGGGCAACCTTAAATTTACTTTCTTTGTATTAGGTCTATGAAACATTTTGAAGAAAATTAATTCGCTCAAATTTAATTATTATCTGTTGGGCCAGCCAGACCAGGCCCTCCGGCAGCAGTGAATCCTTTACTTGCTCCATTTTTTGAAGAACTGGTCCAAAAAGAATACAATTTCCCAGATTTCATTTTAAATCTGAATTTAACTGGTAGGCCACTTAATCTAGAGAGATTTTCTCCGTTAGGCCATAAAACTTTTAACTTAGTCTGATTGGTATTAATTAATCGACAATTTTCTATGGTATAGGGAGGAATAATCTTTCCATTTACGTCCAATATTTCGATTTTTAGTTCTCCCTTGGGATTGTCAACATTTACATACAAGTCATGGCCTTCGAAAAGAATAGGTTTTGTGACAATTACTTTTTCTTCCTGCCCAGCGTCCATAGACGCAAAGCCATCACGCCTTAAAATTGCTAACCCAGTACTTCCTCCTGAGTACATTGAATTGTCCTGACGGAAATCGCCTGTTTCTCCTTTTGTCAAAGTAGAGCCTTTTCCAGAAAATGCTGAGAAATAGAACCATAATTCGTCTCGAACAATTAGGCATATTCCGCCTGATGCATGTAGGTATCCATAATTCCAAGTTCCGTTTTCGCGGCTAGATTCAATAAAAGGAGTCCTATTATTTCGGTCCCAATGAAATCCATCTCTACTAAAAGCTAACTGAATGTCAATAATTTTTGGAGAACCTGTTTTTGCACAAATTGGATTTTGCGGTCCATAAAAAATTGCAAATGCACCTAACAGTAAGCTTTCGTAAGCAGTAGCATTCAAGTCGTACAATTGAGGGGTGTCCCCAATAGTAGGATCGGGAAGATCCAAACAATCGGCACGAGCCCATTTCAATGCGCTTCCCTCATCCCATTGTGCTGCTTTTAGAAAGTCTTCATTTTCATGATAGGCTCTTGCTCTGTAAGGCCAACTTTCTCTAATGCTAAACACAAAACGTTTTTTGAAAGGATTATAGAAAAAAGTTGTATTGTCTCCACATGGAGATGAAAGACCAAGATGATTCCAATGGATTCCATCCCCAGAAACATACAAATGCCCAGCAGCATCGATTGTGTCTTTTTGGTTAAATTTATAAGAGTCCTTGGAAGGATTATTCCTAAAATATAGAAACATTTTGAATCGTTCCGAAGGTTCTGCAAAATAATCTAGCCACACTAGTCCGCCATCTCTTAAAGCACCATTCGGAGGTAATATCACCGCATTTGTTCCAGGTATAACATCCAGTTCTGGTCGGTTCCATGTCAGCCCATCCGAACTTGTAGCTAATGCAGTACCATCAAACCAGCCGGCCTGATACCACATTTTAAATTGATTGTCGTTTGGATCGAACCATACACCGTCATTGAATGGTGCAGCAACAGGACAGTGCCCTCCGTTAAGCTCTAGAGGGGTTTGTGGTTCTAAGATTGGCGATGATGGATGGATTGTAGGTGAATGAAAGGTTCTATCCATAGTTGTACTTTCAATCAAATAGTCGTCGACAAAAAGCTGTCGGCCTAAATTAATGTTAATTGGTGTGTTTGTGGAAGAAAAATCAGGGACATCTATAGGCGTCATGTCAGTTGAGATATGGGACGAAATTGAGTCAAACAAAGCTGCTAATCCTTAAAACTGATTAAAGGTTCTGTCGGTTGAATATTTCAAGAGGTTGTAATTTTTCCGCTGGTTCGAATTTGAAAATCTGAGAGTAAAAATATAATTCTGCTTCTAATGATCTTTGGATGTTTGCAGCTTTCCGAAATCCATGTTGCTCTTCAGGGAAGGGGATATAAGCTACTGGAATTTCATTTTTTTGAAGAGTCTTCAGCATGCGTTCTGCCTGGTCTGGCGGAACAATCGCATCTTCTAATCCTTGGAGGATTAAAACAGGGCATGTAATTTGATCTGCGGAATTAATAGGAGATCTTTGGTGATAAGTTTCTGATTCTTCTGGAAATGGACCAACTAAATTATCTAGATACCGCGATTCAAATTTGTGAGTATCATTGGCCAGGCCAGTTAAGTCTGTTACTCCGTATTGACTAGTGCCTGTTTTGAAGAAGTTTCTAAACGTAAGAGCTGAAAGAGTGGTGAATCCGCCAGCGCTACCTCCCCGAATTGCTAGTCGGTTTGGATCAGCATCTCCTCTATTTACAATATGGGACGCGGCTGAAATACAATCATCAACGTCAACAATTCCCCATTTTAAATTCAGACGACTTCTGTAATCTCTACCGTATCCAGAACTACCTCCATAGTTTACGTCAAGAACCGAAAAACCTCTGGAGGTCCAAAATTGAATGTTTAAATTCAGGCCAGTTGTAGCTGCGCTTGTTGGACCACCATGGGTAAAAACAATTAATGGGGGAAGAGTGTTTTCGGGTGCCTTAAAAGCTGGATTCGTAGGGGGGTAAAAGAATGCGTGTACTGGATGGGTGTTTTCCGATATTATTTCGATTGTTTCAGGTAATGAAATATATTCAACAGAGAAACTCAGTGTTTTTGAACCTTCAATTACAGTAAATGAAGAAGAATTTTGGTCGTATAATGATATTGTAGCGGCTGAAATCGGAGAAGCCGAACCTACTAGGACATTATTTCCGTGAGCTTTCAGTCCTATCCTTGCCAAATCTGTGAAGGAAGTTTCAAGTTCAGTAAGATTGTTGTTTTTCAGGTCTATTATTCCAATTTGCCAATTTCCCCTAATATTAAACCAGCTGATAATCTGATTTTCATCAATGAATCCGTAAGTAGAAACTCCCAGTGTCCACATTGGCATTCCAAATTCGGCATCTAACTCATAGACACATTTCGTATTTCCCTCAATGAGTGAATATATATTCCACCATCCTGAACGGTCAGACACAAAGTATAGTGTTCCCTGGGGTGACCATTCAGGTTGAAAAATCGATTCGCTGGAACTGCCTGCCACTACTCTAGAATTGAATATACTACCATCCTCGTGTATTGATGCTACATGTAATTCAGACCCGTCCCATGGCATTTTAGGATGGTTCCAAGCTAACCAACACAATTCATTGCCGTCCGGGCTGATTCTAGGGTTTGAGCAAAAATTGTGCGCGTCAGATAAAACTCTGGTCGATCCAGTATGGGTATCTATAGAGACAATAGCATTGATTGGTTCCGGTCTTTGGGAACTGTGATCTTCTCTTATGCAAATGATTTGTTTGCGTTTTTTATCCATAACGCCATCTGCATACCTGAAATCCCCAACGGGTGTAAGGGGTTTTGGTTTGGAATCATTTGTACATGAGTAAATGCGTTGATCGTCCCAGTTCGAAAAATATACTTTCCCATCGGAGACTAGGAATGATCCACCCCCATATTCATGGACTCTTGTTCTGGCATTGAATGGGGCGGGCATTAGATCAGATTTTATTGAAGATTTTGGATTGTATTGGACAATCACGTTTCTTCCGTCTTCATCAGGTCGTTGCTCAGTCCAATACAAGTAATCATCATCTACTGCTAAATGACCAAATGATATAGATTCTTGTGTAATCGAATCCAGGGAAATTGGAGAAAGCCAACTCCCGTATGGAGCTTTTCTGATCATAGTAAGCCTCTGCCTGGAACTAAACAAATAATATCAGATTTCTTCATCCCATCCACCTAATATGGTAACATCGTGGACCGCGATTGATTTTAGTTCCTAGGAGTATGAAATGGCTACGATTCACATTTTAGGTGGAGGAACCCCAACTCCAACGCCTTCACGATTTGGATCTTCCTATGTTTTTCAATTCAATAATAATCAATTAATGATTGATTGCGGGCCTGCAGCAACTCAAAAGTTAGTAAATGCTGGATTTTGGCCGACAGAAATAGATTACCTTTTCATTACACATCATCATTTTGACCATGATGCTGATTTGCCCTGTTTTCTACTATGTCGATGGGATCAAAGTATTGGCAAAGAGAATCAATTGCAGATTTATGGCCCTTCACTTACTGAGAAAATTACTGAAGGGATAATAGGAGAAGACGGATTGTTTGCTCATGATTGGAAAGCAAGAGTTAATCATCCTTTGAGTCAACGAATTCATGTGAATAGGGGTGGCAAATTGCCTAGGAAGCCCCCGGTAGTATTTTCAAAAGACATTGGGCCCGGAGAAATTATTCAGAATGATGATTTTAAGGTGACCACGGCTCTTGCTGAACATGTTCAGCCCTATTTGGATTCCCTTGCTTATAGAATTGATACTCCAGAAGGCAGTGCGGTTTTCACGGGAGATACTCAGCCTTGTGATTCTGTTATAGAACTTTCAAAGGGTGCGGATGCTTTGGTTTGTATGTGTTGGGATGACCAGGAGGTCATGGATTCAACGGGAGAAATGCTAGGTCAGTGTGGCACTTTAGGTGCAGCAGAGATGGCCCAAAAGGCAGGTGTTCGAAAGTTAGTATTATCTCATGTTGGTCCCAATTTATCTCAGGAATCTGTGACTCAAAAGGCCATTTCGGATGTAGGGATGATTTTTCATGGCGAGGTAGTCCTTGCAAAAGAACTAATGGCGATAAATCTTTAGCAACTGAATTAATGAGGTTAAAATGTCAAAATTTACACAGGTATTAATAGTAGGCGGCGGAATAGCGGGTTGTGCTACATCATATTACTTAGCACAACAAGGGATTTCCTCAATTATTGTTGAAAGTAACGGAATTGGCTCAAAGGCTTCAGGAAAATCTGCAGGAATGCTTAGTCCGGTTCATGGAGCTAAAAAGCCAGGGACAATTGATGAAATTTCATTAGAATCATTTAATCTACATCAAGTTTTGGCTAATGAATTGATTGAAGAAACCGGTATTGATTTTTCACCAAGATTCCCAAAACAATTGCAAATAGCCATAGACTCGAATGGATTGGATGAGATTAGATTTTTGCAGACTCTCTACGACAAATCTGATGATCGATTCGGAGCACATTTCTTGGATTCTCAAGAAGTAGATTTATTACAACCAGGATTGAGCCCCAAAACTCTAGGAGGATTGCTGCTTACAGGGAATACATCTGTTAATAGTGAATTGCTCACTCAGGCTCTTGCTAGATCAGCTGAACTTAAAGGAGCCGAAGTTGTAAATTCTACCGTGACCGGTATAAATAAAGTTGGTGAAAAAATAGAATCTGTACAGGTGGGCGATGAAAAAATCTTTTGTGATTCGCTAGTTTTGGCTATGGGTCCGTGGACATTATTTGCTCAGGAATGGCTTGGATTTCAGATTCCAATGACCCCTTTGAAAGGTGAAATCCTTCGTGTTTCTTTGCCAAATTCAAAAAATCTATTAAGTCATGAGATTTACACCGATAAAATCTCAATTTATCCGCGCACAGATGGCTTGGTATGGATTGGCGCAACAGAAGAAGAAAGAGGCTTTGATGAGAGTATTTCAGAAGACTCGACGAAATATTTACTTAATACTGCAAAAGAAGTGTTTCCTGAAGTGCAAAATGCAAGTGTCGATGTTCATACAGCTTGTTTAAGGCCTATAATTTCTGATTATCTCCCATTGGTTGATGCAATTCCTTCTTTACACAATGCTTTTATTGTGACTGGCGGTGCTAAAAAAGGGATTTTATTAGCTCCTGCAATGGGTAAAGCTATTTCTGACATGATTTCAAACAACGGAAAAACAGATATCACAATTAAAAATTATGGATTTAGTAGATTCTAGATTTGCTGGATAGTTGCTTTCCTTGGTAAAATTGCTTTGAATAACTTCGTTAGGTACGACAAATCCTTTTTGTCTTACCATCAGGTGAATTTGTGACATACAAGGCTTTGGGCAAAGTTTTGAAAGCCTGCCCAGAATATCAAAGTCTTCTTGAAAAAATATGTAATCTGCCTTCGGGCGGCAGAATTTCTTTACGAATTTTTCGACATTCAATTCCCTTAATTGTTCAAACGTTCCTTGATTTAAAAAGACCATTAATGATAGTTGTTCCCCTTTCGGAAGATGCAAGAAATTTCTATGGGGAATTACTGTCATGGGGCGCATCTGATCAAAACACCCTTCTTTTTCCTGAGGTAGAAGAACTACCATTTGAGCGGATAATTTCTGATCCGGAAAATGAACATCAAAGGTTAAGTGCCTTACAAAAGCTTAATCAATCTGATTCCAAAACTTTGGTGATAACATCAGCTGCTGCATTACTTCAAAAGACTATGGCGACAGAAAAATTTGATTCACATCAATTGAAAATACAGATTAATCAGACTATTGAAATCAACAAGATAGTAAATTTATGTGTAGAAATGGGTTATTCTGTTGAACCATCTGTGATTTCGCCTGGAACAATAAGCATTAGAGGAGGAATTGTTGACATTTTTCCTGTTGGGTATGATGAGCCGGTTAGGATAGATTTTTGGGATAATCAAATTGAGTCTATTCGACTGTTTAATCCTATAGATCAAAGATCAATTAAATCGATTAAATCAGTTTCAATTATTCCCGCTCGAGAGATGTTGGTTGATCAGAAAGGTTTATTGAAATTGAAGAATTTTGCAATTGATGCGAATTTTGCAAATTGCAATGAAGAAGTGAAACAGAAATATTCACAAGAAATTGATCAATTATATGCAAATAATCAATTCGATGAGTCAAATTTTTATTCTGGCTTTTTCAATTCTGGAACTTTGATGGATTATTTCCCTGAAAATGGATTGATCATAGAAATTGAACCATCCCAAATTGCGACTGCTTGTAAAGAGTTGGATCAACGTGTTCACCAGCAAAAATTGTTAAAACAATCGCGCGGGGATACTCCTCTAAGATTCCCGTCCTTCTATTTTCAGTCGGAGAAAATAGTTGATTTAATGGATAGATTCCAAAGATTAAATATTATCGCTGAAGACGAAGGCTTCGCTGAATTTACTGATGATATAGTTCTTGAGCAGGAAGCAACGAATTTTCTTGAAAATCATATTCCTATAAACCCACCCCCGGTATTTTTGGGGGAAATGGGTAGTTTTATAGAGGAAATAAATGAGCGAATAGCATTACAATTTAAAGTAGTTATTTTGACTGCATATCCTCAGCGAGTGAGCGAACTTCTTCAGGAAAACAATATTGATCTTGAGACATTTATTAATTTCGGCCAGGATCAAAGTAATGGTGGTGTATCCGTTTTAAAAGCTGAATATGGGAGTATATCCTCTGGTTTCATAGTGAACAATCAAACTGAGAGAATGATTTTACTTACTGATCTTGAAATTTTTGGGGTTACAAAAAAGCTTAGACAAATTAAAAAAGTTCGACATGTCCGAGATAGGATTCTTGGAGAAATTTCACCTGGTGATTACATTGTTCATATTGATCATGGAGTAGGGAGGTTTTTAGACACTGGTTTTTCAGGCGACAACAAAGATTTAGAATATCTTATCCTCCAATATTCAGGTAATGATCGGTTGTATGTTCCTATGGAACACTTGGATAGAGTTACTCCTTATATTGCGGCCTTTGACCATGCTCCAAGATTAACTAGGCTTGGTACTAAAGAGTGGATAGGAATCAAAATTCGAGCCGAAAAATCGACTAGGGAAATTGCTTCTGAGCTGCTAGGTCTTTACGCTGGAAGGCAATTACATGATGGAATTGCCCATGATGGAGATACTTTGTGGCAGGAAGAAGTAGAACAATCCTTCCCTTTTGTTGAAACTCTCGACCAAATAGAAACAATTCATAAAGTTAAGGAAGATATGGAAAGCCAAAAACCCATGGATAGGCTTGTTTGTGGTGATGTTGGTTATGGGAAGACTGAAATTGCATTACGCGCTGCTTTTAAGGCTATTTCTTCTGGTAGACAAGTAGCACTCTTAGTACCAACAACTGTTTTAGCGCAGCAGCACTTTTTAACTTTTTCTCAAAGGCTCAGTGCCTATCCAGTGAATATCGAAATGCTCAGTAGATTTAGGTCTAAATCAGAAATTTCTAATGTTTTAGAGGGATTATCGAATGGATCAGTTGATATTTGTATCGGGACGCATCGCTTAGTGCAAAAAGATGTAACTTTCAAGAATCTTGGATTAGTGATAGTTGATGAAGAGCAAAGATTCGGGGTTTCTCAAAAGGAAAAATTGAAGATGTTGCGTCAAGAAGTTGATGTTCTAACTTTAACTGCAACTCCAATTCCACGTACATTGCACTTGGCAATTGCAGGAGTTCGAGATATGAGTTCTATAGAAACAGCTCCTCAATCTCGATTACCGATCAAAACTTATGTATCAGAATTTAGTGAAGAATTGATTCGGGATGCGATTGTTCGAGAAATGGATAGACAAGGGCAGGTATATTTTCTACACAATCGTGTCAAATCTATTCACAACATTAGATCCATTTTAGAGAGGTTGGTTCCTGAAGCTCAAATCGGGATCGCTCATGGGCAAATGCCTGAGAATGAATTGCAGGAAGTTATGGAAAATTTTGCACTAGGTAAAGTTGATGTTCTTCTTTGTACTACTATTATTGAATCTGGCTTAGATATTCCGAATGCGAATACATTAATTGTCAATCGTGCGGATATGTATGGATTGGCTCAGTTGTATCAGTTGAGAGGTCGTATTGGTAGGAGCGGACGCCGAGCATACTCTTACCTCTTGTCACCAAATACAGCAACAATTTCCGAACCTGCTCGAAACAGATTAAAAACTATGCTAGAGGCTACAGAATTAGGAGCGGGTTTTCGTATCGCACAAAGAGATCTGGAAATCCGAGGAGCTGGCAATATTCTCGGTAGTGAACAAAGTGGTCATATTGCAAGTATCGGATTTAACATGTATACAAAAATGCTTAGTAACGCAGTCGAAGAATTGCGGACTAAAGAAGTTGTATCAGGCATTGACACAACAACGGAGAATAATGGGTCCACAGAAAATTTAGATCATGAGATTGAAATTGATCTGGGGATTCCTGCAAATATGCCAGAAAATTACATTTCTGATTTATCTATAAGATTAGAAGTCTATCAACGGTTATTAGATATTAATTCAGTAGATCAATTGGAGGACCTTAGAGAAGAACTAGTTGATCGATTTGGCGCCATTCCAATTCAGGTTGAAAACCTCATTTTCTTAATTCGATTGAAAATATTTGCTAAAAAAGCAGGTATAGTTTCAATAATTCGTGAAAACCATGTGCTCACTTTTTGGCTAGAGCAAGAGACCGGCAGTTCAAAAATAGCTTTACAAAAGGCTTTGGGTAATCAAGTCCAAGTTGGAAATAAGCAAATAAACTGGAACTTCGAAAACTTGAATTCAGAATGGCAGAATGAGTTAATTAATTTAATAAATCAATTGGTTACGTTCAGGGAAAAATTTAATGCTCTTTTCAGCACTAGCCGAGGAGTTTAAGTTTATTTGTTAATTTCTCTAAGGACGTTATTCGATGGCACCTTGAGAAATTTGGATGATTAATATCTCGGTCTATCAAAATAGGAAGTAGTCCAGCGTTTTCTGCACCCAAAATATCGGATTCTATTTGGTCTCCAATAAAAATAGCCTCTTGGGCCTGAAGATTTAAGTGCTTTAGTGCGAATTGGAATATCCGGATATCAGGTTTTGTAAATCCTGCATCTTGAGATGTGATTGAGAGATCTATAATTTTATTTAGGCCCATTTCTTTACTAAGACTAAGTCCGCTGGTTCCCATGTTGCTAATCATTCCCAAGTGCAAATCAAGAGCTTTTAGATCAGTTAATGCAGGTAAAACATCATCAAAAAGAGACATTTGGTAGGGGATTTCCTTAACAGCATTCCAAATTTGGGAACATTGATGAATGGGAATATTTATTCCTGCTCCTTTGAGTATCAGACTTTCGTATTTTGCAAAGAAGTCCTCTAATTCAGAAGATTTGAGATTTTCTAGCGGCTGTATAGATTTCTGAGAAGCCATAAATTTATCAGCCAAGGCATATCCTTTTAATATGCCGTCGGGTGTAGGTTTGAGTCCAAAACTGTTAAGTGCTATTGATTGGATTTCAAATCTAGAGGGTTTGAAACCAGCAAGGGTGTTATACAAGTCAAAAAAGACAGCTTTAATCATGTTGAGTCTCTAGATAGTAGTTTTATATGAAAAAAACATTTAGATCTGCAATATACCGGTGTTTATTGATCAACGCAAATGGTATAACGAATTTAAGGCTAAACAACTGGTTTAATTTTCGGAATTAGAAACACATGATTACACAAGCTGTCTTTCAGGATCATATTCTGGATCAACTTCTAGCATTTAATGAGTATGGGATAACTTCTAGTTATTCTAAAAATAGTGTTGATTACTTTGTGAACCAGTTTTGGACTTCAAAACAACGTCAAGGGAATTCTCTTCATGAAATTAGTTATAGAGCATGTTTTAAGTCAGAGTTGCCCAGGTTTTTCCTTGAGAGAATTTCCGAACCCGGCGATGTTGTTCATGATCCATTTATGGGTAGAGGAACAACACCATTGGAGGCAAAATTAAATGGTCGGATCCCCTCAGGAAATGATATTAATCCATTATCAATTTTCTTAATTAGGCCAAGGATGAATCCCCCTTCAATTGAACAGATTTCAAGTTGTTTAGATACTATCGAGCTCCCGAAAAGGAATGCAAAAATTTCAGAACATGAGTCAGATTTTCTTGAATTTTTTCACCCAAAGACTTTTCACCAGATAAGGTTTTTACGAGAATTGTTTTTGGAACATCTTGGAATAGGACTCAATGTCAATAATCCAGTTTTGGATTGGATTAGAATGGTTTGTCTAAATAGATTAGCAGGACACTCTTCAGGGTTTTTCTCTGGAAGAACACTGCCTCCTAATCAGGCTGTTTCTGCAATTGCACAACGAAAGATAAACAAAAAATATGGATTGACTCCTCCTGAACGAGATTTGAAGAATATCATCTTACGAAAAAGTAAATCTTTGTTACGTGATGAAATTGTTTCTTCACAAACGGAATATTTTTTGTCAACGGGACTTGCTGAAAACACTCCGCACCTTAAAGATAGTTCCGTGGCACTTGTTGTTACTTCACCACCCTTTCTTGATGCGGTTGATTATTCCTCGGATAATTGGATGAGACATTGGTTTGCTGGTTTAGATTCCAAGGGAAGGGGGATTCCCTCTTATAAATCTGTCAAAGAGTGGCAATTGATGGTCAAAAATGTGTTAATCGAGCAAGCACGAATCTTAAAGCCAGGAGGGTACTTAGCCTTTGAAGTTGGAGAAATTCGCTCTAGCCAATTGCTTTTGGAAGAATTAGTTATTGAGGCATCAGAAGGATTGGCGATTGATTGTTTAGGTGTAATGATTAATTCACAGGATTTCACAAAAACATCCAATATTTGGGGCATAATGAATGGCGAAAAAGGCACAAATACCAATAGGATTATTCTGTTCAAGAGAAAGCAGGATCGCAGATGATTCCGGGAAAATTAAGCAATTCATTTTTGTCAGAACTGTTGTCGAAGTTATCCAATTCTGATTCTAGGGTTCTTGTTGGTCCTTCTGTAGGGGAAGATTCTGCTGTGATTGATTTCACGGATAAGGTAGTGGCAGTTAGTTCCGACCCCATCACATTCGCAACGGAGTATCTCGGGTGGTATCTCGTTCAAATTAATGCCAATGATGTTGCTGTTTCCGGGGCTGTCCCGAAATGGTTTTTGGCGACTTTATTATTTCCCGAAACATATTCAGAAGATCAAATTCGTGTTGTTTTCGAGCAGGTAGTCTCAGCTTGTGAAGCATTGAGCATTACTTTGGTAGGAGGCCATACAGAAATAGTTTCAGGAATTCAAAAGCCCATCGGTTGCGGAACAATGATTGGCGAAGCTAACAGATCCGATATTCTCATGACAAGTGCTGCGCAGACTGGAGATCGTATTATACTTACAAACGGCATTGCAATAGAAGGGACTGCGATATTGGCTCGAGAATGCTCCACGGATTTACTAAATGCGGGAATCGATTCTGAAACGATAGAAAGGGCAGCAAACTATTTATGGAATCCAGGAATTAGTGTCCTCAAGCAATCCTCAATTGTCTCACAAAACTCCAAAGTTTCATCTATGCATGATGTCACAGAAGGAGGGTTGTCAACGGCTTTAAGTGAAATGTCGATTGCTTCGAATGTTGGAATGTTGATAAATTTGAGGGAAATCAAAGTTTTACCAGAGACTCAGACAATTTGTGATGTTTTAGGTTTAAATCCTCTAGGCTTGATTTCATCTGGAGCATTGATTATCAGTATCAAAAAAGAAGGAGTTAAGGAATTGATCAATTCCTTAGAATCTCAAGGTTTCTCTGCATTCGAAATAGGCGAAATTATTTCGAGAGATTGTGGTCTAAAATTAAATGCTGGAAATGGCGAAATTATCTCAATGACTCGGTTTGACCGGGATGAACTCGCAAGGTTTTTTGGGTAGTCATTCAATGGTATGTCCTAAGCCAATTTAATCTGAGTTTTAAAACAGCCTCTGTGCTATAATTTGCTTGGAATACTGGTTCACTGGCTTCAGGAGGAAACGTTGTCTACGGAGTTTGCAGTTAACTGGACTGCAGTGATAATAGTTGCGACTATAGGTTTGTTGTCAGTGCTTTTTTTATTTGCAATCTCGCGTATAGTTGCTCCTAGGCGACCTTCTGTCGACAAGCAGTTGCCTTACGAATGTGGTATCAAGCCGAGTCCGTTTCAATGGACGCAAGTTCGAATTCGTTATTATGTATTCGCAATTCTGTTTTTGGTATTTGACGTCGAGGCGATTTTCTTGTTTCCGTGGGCGATGATATTTGCGAAATCAAACCCGATCGTTTTTTATGAAATGATATTGTTCATGGCAATTCTTATATTTGGCTTGGTATATGCATGGCAAAGGAAGGTTTTGAAATGGGGATAGAATTTTCACAAGACTCTCCTGATGAGACAATTTTCCAACGAGTCCTCCCTAATGCCTTGGTTTGTAAGTCGGATGAGTTATTTGCCCAAGCAAGAAAATCCTCTCTTTGGACATTATCCTTTGGGCTTGCATGTTGTGCAATCGAGATGATTAGTACACATATGTCTCATCATGATTTAGATAGATTCGGTGTAGTTACTTGGCCATCTCCAAGGCAGGCTGATGTAATGATTGTGGCAGGAACGGTTGTTAAAAAGATGGCTGACCCTATAAAGTTACTTTATGAACAAATGCCTGATCCAAAATGGGTAATTGCGATGGGTAGTTGTGCTACTAACGGAGGGCCTTATTATCGCTCCTATTCGGTAGTGATGGGAGTGGATCATTTAATACCTGTTGATGTCTATGTCCCAGGCTGTCCTCCTCGTCCGGAAGCCTTGATGTATGGAGTAATGCAATTGCAAGACAAAATCGTGTCAGAAGCTCAAGGGTCCCGGTAGTTTGGAAGCGAAGGATTCGGGAATGGATGCGAAGAAGTTTTCAAATACGGAAAATCTTGAACTTTTCGATTTGATTAGTGAAATTTTCTCGGGGTTTCCAGTTCAACTTAGTGCGGAGAGTGATGAGATCACTGTTAATGTAAAGCCGAATTACATTCGGCAAATATGTCGCACAAGTAAAACGAATCCACTTTTGAATTGCGATTATCTTCGTTGTATTTCTGTAGTGGATTACAAGGAAAGACTCGAAGTAAACTATCATCTTTATTCTTTGTCCTTTCGCCATAAATTCATGATTAAAGTAGCTGTTTCCATTGAGGATCCTAGAGTTCCTTCTGTGGAACCAGTTTGGCGTGCAGCAGAATGGTTTGAGCGAGAAGCACATGATTTGTATGGAGTAGAGTTTACTGGTCATCCCAATCCTGCGCCGCTGCTACTTTGGGATGGATTTGAATTTGAAGGATATCAATTTCCGGGAAGGAAAGAGGTGCCATTTCATGATTATAAAGAGTGGTAATGAAAATATCTGAACAATCTCGCATCCTAACACCAGAAGGCGATGCACTAGACTTGATGGTAAATATGGGTCCCCAACACCCTAGTACTCATGGTGTTTTTCGGCTAGTGATTTGGATTGACGGTGAAAAAGTCATTCGATCTGAATCGCATATTGGTTATCTTCATCGGGGTTCAGAAAAACTCTCTGAAGGAGAACAATATTCTCAAGTGGTTACATTGTTTGACAGGCTAGATTACGTCTCGAATCTAAATTGCGAATGGGCATATGTACTTGCAGTTGAAAAATTAATGCAAATAAAAATTCCGGAGAGAGCCGAGTACATCCGAGTGATAATGTCGGAATTAAATCGAATTGCGAGTCACATGTTGTTTTATGGAGTTTATGGCTTGGATGCTGGAGCCATGACACCAATATTATATGGCTTCCGTGAAAGAGAGCGTGTTCAAAACCTCTTTGAAAGTGTCACAGGTGCACGTATGATGCATAACTATTTCCGGATTGGGGGAGTTAAGCAAGATCTCCCAGATGATTTTGAAGAAAAAATGGAAAACTTAATTATTCATTTAGAAAAGGGAATTGAAGAATGCGATCAGCTTCTTTCAGATAATGAAATGTTTTTGGCCAGGACGAAAGGTATTGGATCTATTGATGCTACAACAGCTGTTGATTTTGGGCTTTCTGGGCCTTTGTTGAGAGCATGTGGAGTTCCAGAAGATATACGTATTTCCGAACCATATGGGATTTATGATCGATTTGATTTTGGCATTCCGGTTGGAAGTGCTGGGGATTGTTGGGATAGATATTATGTAAGAATGGAAGAAATGCGTCAGTCCTTGTCTATTATTGTTCAAGCGATGGAACAAATGAAGACAGGGGAAATTTCCGCTCCTGTAAGAAGGATTCCAAGACCTCCGGCCGGAGAAGTTTATCTCAGAACAGAATCTCCAAGAGGAGATTTTGGTGTTTTTTTAGTTAGTGATGGTTCTGACAAGCCCTACAGAGTAAAAGTTCGTGCACCTTCTTTTGCTAATTTACAGGCGTTGCAGTTTTTGCTGAGAGATGCTTATGTCGCAGATGTGGTTATGGTTTTGGGATCGCTTGACTTAATACTTGGAGAGGTAGATCGATAAGCTATGCTCTTGTTGTTTAAGGAGGCTAAATGAGTTGGGCAAATTTCATATGGCTTTTACTAAGCGCTCTTTTTTTGATTGTGATGTTGTCCCTAATAGTCTTATTTTTGACTTGGCTTGAAAGGAAAACACTAGCCCGTATTCAAATGCGAATTGGGCCTATGAGAGTGGGGTTTCATGGAGCAATGCAGCCTTTGGCAGATGCAATAAAGTTGCTAACAAAGGAAGATATACTTCCAGCTTGGTCAGATAAGAGGATTTATTGGACTGCACCGATATTGGTTTTTATTCCGGCTGTATTGTTATGGGTAACAATTCCTATTTCAGAAAGTATTGTTTTAAGTAGTTTAAATTATGGGTTGTTTTACATAGCAGCCATTTCTGTTTTATCGGTAATGGGGCTGGTTTTAGCAGGTTGGGGTTCTGCAAACAAATATGGAATGCTTGGTGGATTAAGGGCCGCAGGCCAATTGGTGAGTTATGAAATTCCTTTCATTATGGCCATTTTAGCAATAACAATTTTGGCCAATTCCTTAAATCTTGTTGATATAGTAAATGCTCAATCTTCAGTCGGGTATATATTAATTCAACCTCTAGGCTTTTTCTTGTTTTTGATAGCAGGACTGGCTGAATTAGGAAGGACTCCCTTTGATATTCATCATGCAGAATCGGAGGTTGTTGGAGGGCCTTTTGTTGAATATAGTGGTGTTCATTGGGCTATATTTTTCTTTGCGGAGTATGTAAACACATTTACTGTTGCAACTCTAGCAGCTCTCTTGTTTCTAGGTGGTTGGGGATGGCCCCAGATACCCCTCACTGGAATATCTCAGGAGATACTTTCAATATTTCTATTTGCTTTCAAGGTTTTTTTGGTTGTACTCTTAATTTTCTGGATTAGAGGAACTTACCCTAGGCTACGGATAGATCAGTTAATGGCATTTGGTTGGCAACTGTTAGTCCCTATGTCTTTTGTGAATATAATGCTTACAGCATTTGTAATATTTTATGATTTCCCTCTTTGGGTACTTTCAGTTTTATCTGCTTTAACTTTATTTATCACTTTGTATATAATCCATTTGCGTCCAGGTTCACAATCAGAATCAAATGCTCGGAGAATTATTCCGGCCAGCGAACTTAGGAGGCCTGAAAGCCTGACAAATGATTAACTTTTTAAAGGGATTAACTCTTACATTAACTACAAGCTTGCGCAAGCCAGTAACAGCTCAGTATCCCGCAAAGGATAAGAGGCTGCAGATTGAGGAAAGATTTATGGGATTTCCCGCCCTCACTTGGGATTTTCAAGTTGGTGAACCATATTGTACTGGATGTATGGTTTGTGTCCGAAATTGTCCAACATTATGTATGTCTGCAGAAATGAAGGATAATGATTTTTATGAGGCAGGCACAAGTAATAGACGGAAAATTATAGATGAATTCGAAATTAATTTAGGTCGATGTATCTTGTGTGGTATATGCGTTGATGTATGTAATTTCGATGCTATTGAAATGAGTCGTGAACATGAGTTAAGCAAATACGAAAGGAATGGGAATCGTGTGAATTTACAAACTCTACTTGAGATGGGCAAATTTTATCAAGAGGAAAGTAATTGGGTTCCCAAACAGCCTGAAAAAAATAACGGAACACCTTCATTAGAATGATTAATTGCAATCTTGAAGTTTTTAGGTAGAGATTTTGGCAGAATTGATATTTTTTTATATAGCTAATGTCCTTACATTAGGTGGGGCCATAACAGTTGTTGTAACTAGGAACATTGTTTATGCGGCATTAGGACTTTTTGTTTCTCTTCTTGGAGTGGCAGGATTATTTTTAATGGGGCTTGCGCAATTTCTAGCTCTTGCCCAAATATTAGTATATGGAGGAGCTATAGTAATAGTAATATTATTTGCACTCATGCTGACAAAGATTGAAGATTTTCGAGAGATTAGAGATCAAACTCATAGACCTATTGCCTTTTTAGCGAGTGCATGCATTTTTATCCTACTAACAGCTTCTATTTTGCTTACCGAAGTCAGGACAACCCAAGCTAGAGAAATATCTATCGAGAAGATAGGTGAGGTGCTTTTTAATCAATGGGCAATACCTTTCGAGGTTGCTTCAATAATTCTATTGGTTGCGTTGATTGGAGCTATCGTAATGGTAAGAGTAGGACAAACAAATGATTGATTTGATTCATTTTCAGCTAGCGAGTGCTGCATTGTTCTCAATTGGAATTTATGGGGTTTTAGCGAGGCGTAGCTCTATTTTAGTCTTGATGTCTATTGAGTTGATGCTTAATGCTGTGAACATCAATTTAATAGGATATTCATCTTTCACCGACTTCGGGATTGATCATAGGATCCTTGGACAGGTATTTGTAATTTTTATAATTACAGTCGCCGCGGCAGAATTTGCACTCGCGGTAGCTATTATTTTGAGACTTTATAGGAATCTTTCAACAGTTAATATTGACGAAATTTCATCACTTAAAGGGTAAATGATTATTTGAGAGGAATCGATGCTTGGCATAGTATGGAATTTGAGTTGGGTGTTACCGGCTCTAAATTTAATAGCCTTTTTGGGAGCTTTGGCTACCCACAGGATCAAAAAAGGAATTGTTGCTGCAGCTATTTCGATCGTTGCGATTTTCACGGCGTTTGTAGTTTTTTGGTTCTTAGTATCAGAAATACTACAAAATGGATTTTTGGCAGACCAAATCACATGGTTTCAAATCGCTGAAACTAAAATCATCTTGGGATTTTATGTAGATCGGCTGACAGTGTTATTGCTGGGTCTGATTACATTTGTGGCACTTATTGTCCAGGTTTATTCTTTTGGATATATGAAAAATGAACCTAGGTTTGGGTGGTTTTTTACGGTTAATGCATTTTTCGTAGCGGCTATGCTGGCGCTAGTGTTAGCAGATAATTTACTCTTTCTCTATTTTGCTTGGGAGCTTGTAGGATTAGGGTCTTATTTACTGATAGGTTTTTGGTATGATCGAAGGTCTGCAGCTGAAGCAGCGAAAAAGGCGTTTATTACAACCAGAATAGGTGATGTTGCATTATTAATCGGAATAATCGTACTTTTTAAATCAACGGGAACTTTTCAAATATCAACGATTATTGATCATGCCCAGAGTGGTTTGATAGGAAGCCAAACCATTTTGATTTCTAGCATTCTTATATTTATTGGAGCGATGGGAAAATCAGCCCAGGTTCCATTTCATGTGTGGTTACCAGACGCAATGGAAGGCCCTACTCCAGTAAGTGCGCTGATTCATGCTGCGACTATGGTGGTTGCAGGGGTATATTTGATCACTAGAATGTTGCCGTTATTTGAAATTTCTCCAATTGCTATGTGGGTAGTGACCCTAGTGGGACTTTCGAGTTTTCTTTTGGCCGCAAGCATGGCAATCGTCATGAATGATATCAAACGCGTGCTGGCTTATTCCACAATTAGTCATTTAGGGTTGATGATGTTTGCGTTAGGATGTGGTGCTGCATCTGCAGCTGTAGTACATCTGTTAGCTCATGGTGTGGGGAAAGCGATCCTTTTTTTATGTTCTGGCAATGTATCTCATTCTTTGGATGGAGAGACCAGTCTGTTGAAGATGGGAGGATTGCTTAAGAAGTTACCATTGACTGGAGTATTGTTCTTGATTGGATCAATCTCATTGGCCGGAATTTTCCCGTTTGCCGGATTTTTTAGCAAAGACGAAATTATTTCGGGCATTCTCGACGGCAGAGGATGGTTCTTCATGGTGATTTTATTGGTTGGAACTGTTCTCAGCTCGCTGTATTTGGCAAGATTATGGATAATGGTATTTTTCAGAAGATCGCAACGTCAAACAGAGGTTCGGCACCAGCCGAATGTTTTTATGAAAATCCCTTTGGTGGTTTTGGTGATTCCAACGGTGGTTTTTGGTATTTCTTTGGCTCAATTTAATAATGGTTTTTTGGGAGTGCATGCTTGGTTTATAGATTATAGTCAGCATCACTTCAATTTACTGGTAGCTGTATTGTCAACGGTTGCAGCTCTTTTGGGAGTACTCATAGCATGGGTAATGATTTTCAGGGAATTTCCTAAAAATTCCTGGATGATTATCAGTTTCAAAAAGATAGAGCACATACTCATTAGGAAAGTTTTCTTTGATGATTTTTATCAATTTGTTATTGATAAAATAATATTGATTGTTGCAAAACTGGTTGCACTATTAGATAGGAAACTAGTTAATGATATTTTGGTCGATGGATTACCCAAAATGGTGTATTCACTTGGACGAATTGTAAGAGTTCTCCAGTCGGGACAAATTGGACATTATGCTTTTGCAATGATTTTTTTTACAAGCGTAATTTTTGCCGCATGGTGGCTTTTGGTAACAAATACATGAATATAGGACTTTAAATAGGCCATGATTGAAGAAATCTCACTAGTTTTATTGTCTTTGCCTCTTTTGGGTGGGACCCTTATATTTTTTCTGCCTCAAAATAATCTTGTCCTTTTGAGGTCCGTGGCATCAATTTTTGGATTTCTTACGATGTTGCTTTCTTGTTATTTGTTTGTGTCCTACGACATTGTTTTGGGTGGGATTCAATTCTTAGCATCGTGGAATTGGCTTTCATTTTATGGGGTCGGACAGCTTTCTCAGAATTCAATACAGCTTCTCTTGGGGATAGACGGAATATCTGCACCAATGATATTGCTATCAGGTGTCGTGATGTTTACGGGTGTATTGATTTCATGGAATATTAAGAACCGGCTAAAAGAATATTTAGTACTTTATTTCCTCTTGATTGGTGGGGTTTTTGGTGTCTTTGTTTCATATGATTTGTTTTTCTTCTTTTTCTTTTATGAACTTTCTGTTTTACCAATGTATTTGCTTGTAGGAGTTTGGGGTAGCAGCACAGATTTTAAGTCTTTTATGCGTACAAAAGAATATGGAGCAATGAAACTTACATTGTATTTGGTAGCAGGCAGTGTATTAATTTGGGTCGCCATATTGGCAATATTTGTAGAAGCAGGAATTGGATCTTTCAGCATCACAGAATTATCTCAGGTCGAATTTTCTCGCGATTTCCAAATTCTTTTTTTTGCTCTTCTAGCGTTGGGATTTGGAGTTTTGGCAGGACTTTGGCCATTTCATACATGGTCGCCTGATGGACATGTTGCTGCTCCCACCGGAGTATCTATGGTTCATGCTGGGGTTCTTATGAAATTGGGCGCTTTTGGAATCATTCGAGTTGGAATGACATTACTTCCAGAAGGAGCAAATTTTTGGATGCCAATAATAATGATTTTGGGGACAATTAACGTAATATATGGTTCCGTCGCGGCGATGGCTCAACGAGATTTGAAATATGTTATTGGATATTCGAGTGTAAGCCATATGGGATATGTTCTTATGGGAATTGCGTCATTGCATCAATTAGGATTATCAGGGGCGGTTCTTCAGATGTTTTCACATGGAATTATGACCGCTTTGTTCTTTATAGCTGTCGGCATCATTTATGACCGTACTCACACAAGAGACATTGATGTTCTACAAGGCCTAGCCAAAAAATTTGGCTTTACTGCCTCAATTTTTTCTTTAGCAGCTTTCGCAAGTCTTGGCTTGCCGGGGCTGAGTGGATTTGTCGCTGAATTATTAGTTTTTCTTGGATTGTTCCAAACGCACGTATGGGCTGCAATTTTAGGTATTGTAGGAGCTGCTATTACAGCTGTGTATATGCTTAGGTTAATTTCTAGAGTTTTTTATGGCCCTCCTTCATCATTGTTAAGTCAAAGCATGAAAGTCTCGATTAATGAAAGAATAGGCGCATTAATTTTGGCGGCTTTTATAATATTTATTGGACTAGTCCCTTTCCCCTTTATTAGAGTGATTGATGTGGGCGTTTCTGAACTGTTGTCAGGCTTAGGGGGATGATGTGGAAAATCTGCACTTTTTAGTTCCAGAGTTACTTGTGGTCGCCTTGGGATTTGGCGTATTATCACTAGATTTTATTTTGCGCCCTACTCAAAAAGCTATTCTGGGATATTTTTCAGCGTTTGGGCTGTTTATGGTTCTTGCCGTATTAATTATTTTCTTTTACGGAAAATCGGCTGAGATATATTCAGGCATTCTGGTCTTTGATGACTATTCAAATTTCTTTAGATGTTTCTTTTTAATCATTGGTGTTTTTATAGTTTTGATGTCTAGGGATTTTGTGAGTCAACAAATAGATCATGCTGGAGAATTTTATGCAATTATTTTATTTAGTTTAGCAGGAATGTCTTTAATGTCAGCTTCAGCAGAGTTGCTAATGGCATATATCTCTTTAGAACTTCTTAGTTTTGGTCTGTATGTTCTCGTAGCTTTTGATCGATACAATAAAGAATCGAATGAAGCAGGATTAAAATTGATCTTACTTGGAGCATTCTCTTCAGCAATCCTTTTATTTGGCATAAGTCAAATTTATGGACTGCTTGGTACCACAATGTTTTCTGGAATCGAGGAGAATCTCAATTCCGTAGTATCTTTTGAACCAGGGCTTGTTATCGGTATAGTTTTAGTGCTTGCAGGGATCGCATTTAAATTGTCTGTGATCCCATTTCATATGTGGGCGCCAGATGTTTATCAAGGCGCACCTTTACCAATTACAGCTTTCATAGCTGTCGGGTCAAAAGCTGCAGTCTTTGCGTTAGCATTAAGATTTTTCTCGCAAGCAATCATTCCTGAAATTGATCAATGGCAATTCTTTTTAATTGTTCTGGCAGTTTTGACCATGCTAGGTGGCAACATACTAGCTTTAGTACAGCAAAATCTGAAAAGGCTGTTAGCTTACTCTAGCATTGGGCAAGTGGGATACTTGTTATTAGGTTTTATCGCATTGGCATCAGGAAATCCTGAAGATGGTAATATTCCAATGTTGGTGATTACAGGGGTAATATTTCATTTAGTTGCATACACTATCAGCAGCATTGGGGCATTTTGGTCTATTTCCACAATTTTTAACTCGACTGGCAAAATTGATATGTCCTCTTTAGCTGGCATAAGCAAGGCATCCCCATTTGTATCAGTTGTACTTGCTGTTTCACTATTTTCTTTAGCTGGATTGCCAATATTTGTTGGGTTTGTAAGCAAATTTTATCTATTTACTTCAGTCGCTGTTCAAGGGTTCTTGTGGTTAGCGGGAGTTGGAATTTTCGCCAGTCTAATTTCCCTGTATTATTACTTAAAAGTACTGAGATCAGTGTATATTGATGAAGAAAAAGATTCAGTTAAAGTTCATGTCTCAATAATTCCGACAATATTTTTGGGGATTTTGTTGCTTGCGATGGTAATTATTGGAGTTTATCCTTCTCCGTTGGTCGAATTAATTGAAAAAGCCTCTTTAGCGTTAATTTCTTCTCCGTGACTGATTTTAATTTGTTAAAATTAATATATATTTTTTGGGGGTAGTGGAAATGTTAGAAGGCAAAAATTATTCTCGTGGCATGGTAGTGGTTGCTCATGCTGACGATGCGGAATTTGGTTGTTCTGGAACAGTAGCGAAATATTGCAGGCTTGGATGGGAATTTGTGTATGTCCTCTGTACTGACGGTAGTAAAGGAACCGCCGATAGAAATTTAACCTCAACTGAAATTATAGAAATTCGGCGTAACGAGCAAATAGATGCAGGAAAAATATTAGGTTTGAAAGATGTAAGATTTTTAGAATATCCAGATGGGATGCTAGAACCATCCATGGATCTTCGAAAAGACATTGCCAGAGAGATTAGAAGAGCTAAACCGGATGTTGTCATATGCCCATATCCTATGAGAGCTCTCGATGGGATCCGGGGAGGCATTGGACATCCGGACCATATGGCTGCAGGAGAGGCTACACTTTCTGCTGTATATCCAGCAGCTAGAGACCATTTAACTTTTCCGGAATTACTGGAGGAAGGATTTGAACCACATAAGGTTTCAGAGGTCTGGGTGATGGGACATCCTGAGCCTGATGTTTGGGTTGATGTGACGGACTATATGAAAATCTCAACCAATTCTCTTATGGCACATAGCTCTCAAGTATCTGGGCGAAGAACTATCGATGAATGGGAAAAAGTGATGAGAGATTGGAGAGCAAGAACAGCAGAAGATAAGGATATGGAATGCGCTGAAGCCTTCCGACGTATTACTTTAGGATAAT
>CAZWTJ010000020.1:0-22895 GCA_964637555.1 uncultured Dehalococcoidia bacterium
TATTGACATTTTTAGAGGCGGGATCTTTTTGGCAGAAACTAACGGATTTTGGATGGGATGATACTTGTCCATCTTTCGCAATAGTTCGGGTTTCAACTGATTTTTCAAATTTAGATCAGCTAATTAAAGATCTAGTTAAATTTGAGAGTGAAAACACTACCGATATGGAGTTAATTCTAAATCCTGGATATGGGACAATGGAAATACATTGGATAGACGAGGTGTCCCGAATAGATTTAGAAAGATTTACTAAATATTTTCGAGAGACGTTGACTTTTCTTAGATCAAGATCTGATCGTGTCATTATTGAACGTTGTCCCACTTATATAAAGCGGGAATTGGACGTGTGGGGTGAAATTTCTGGAGAGATTTCTCTAATGCGTGCGATTAAAAACGAGTATGATCCAAATGCAATATTTAATCCTGGACGTTTTGTTGATGGGATATGAAATGATAGAAGATACCAAAATATCGCAAGACCTATCTAATCAGTTTGAAGGTTTTGATAAACCTGAAGATTCAGGAATTTACAGTTGTGTTCATTGTGGATTTTGTTTGCAATCTTGTCCTACATATTTACAAACTGGCTTAGAAGCAGAATCTCCAAGGGGCCGAATAGCTTTAATGAAAGGTGTGAGTTCATCCAGGATTTCAATTACTGAAAAAGTTTCTAATCACTGGGATCTTTGTATTCAATGTCGTGCATGTGAAGCTGCTTGTCCTTCAGGAGTTCCTTATGGAGAATTAATTGAAGCTGTTAGTTTTCAACTTGCTCGCGTGAACAAACCATCATTGTTGAGTAGGATCCTAACTACAATCGCTCTTGAGAATATCTTGCTTAATCGAAAGATCTTAGAATTCTTTGTGCGTCTAATGCGTTTATATCAACGTTGGGGATTTCAGTGGATCGTAAGGAAAACAAAAATCTTGAAACTATTTCCAAAATTTTTGTCGAACATGGAAACTATTATGCCGGAAATCCCAGACAAATTTTTTAAGTATGATGGTAGAGTAATTTCCACTAAACCTATTGTTCGATCAAGGGTAGCCCTACTTAATGGTTGTATTATGCCCTTTGTACATGGTCCTAGTATGGAGTCTGCGATTGAAGTTCTAACTGAGAATGGTTGTGAAGTGGTAATACCTGCCGATCAAACTTGTTGTGGTGCTATTCATTCTCATATTGGAGATTTAGATCGTGCTAGATCACTAGCTAGAGTTAATTTAGATGTTTTCTTAGATTTAGATATCGAAGCTATAGTAGTAGCATCGGCTGGTTGCGGAGCAAGGTTGAAAGAATATTCACATTTGTTGCGTAATGATCCTGAATATAGTGAGTTGGCCAAAAAGTTCAGTTTAATGGTAAAAGATATCCATGAATTTTTGTATGAGTTACCCATAATTCCACCTACAGGTGAATTGGATTCGACTGTTACCTATCAAGATTCGTGTCATTTATCAAATGTTCAGAAAATAAAATCTCAACCTAGGGATATTTTAAAAATGATTCCTGGATTGAATTTTGTAGAATTGCCTAATTCTTCTATTTGTTGTGGTGCAGGAGGAACATATTTCGTTACACAACCGGAGATGTCTAATTCTATATTAGATGACAAAATGTCATCGGTTAAAATTACAAATGCCGATATTTTAGCCACAGCTAATCCCGGTTGCTTGATCCAACTTCAGGCAGGGGCATCAAAATATCAGCCTAATCTTCAGGTAAGGTATGTTATTGACTTGCTAGCAGAATCGTATAAAAAACAAAAACTTATGTAAACACATTATTTATGGAGGTACATATGGATCTAGGATTAAAAGATAAAGTTGCATTAATCACGGGAGGAAGTGAAGGTATTGGGCTTGCTTCTGCTCAATGCCTTGCATTTGAGGGTGTTAAAGTGGTTATTTGTGGCCGTAGTGATGAAAAATTGCAGGATGCTGTAAAGGAAATAAAATTAAATACGGGGACAGAAGTCGAAGGAATAGTTTGTGATATCACTGATTCAAATAATATTGATCAGATGTTTGACCGAATCAAATCTATTTATGGACGGTTGGATATATTAGTTAATAATGCAGGGACTTCTTCAGCGCATGTTTTTGAAGATGCAACTGAAGAAGTATGGAAATATGATATTGAGTTGAAGGTTTTTGGTGCAATCAGATGCTCGCGACTCGCAATCCCAATGATGAAAGCCCAGGGTGCTGGCCGGATTGTTAATGTAACTGCACTTGGGGGTAAGACACCTGGCGCCGGATCAGTTCCTACCTCTGTTAGTCGAGCTGCGGGAATTGCATTGACTAAGGCAATGTCTAAAGATTATGCAAAACATAATATTTTAGTTAATACTGTTTGCATTGGTTTGATTAAGGCAGGACAACACGAAACTCGTTGGAAGGGAACTTTAAAGGATAATCCAGGAAAATCATTAGAACAATGGTACGTTGATATGGGTGCGAATGTTCCTATGGGAAGAGTTGGAGAACCAGAGGAAGCGGGTAATATAATTACATTTTTGGTCTCAGAAGCAGCTAGTTATATTACTGGCACTTCAATAAATATTGATGGGGGCACATCCAGCGTTCTGTAAATAAGTATTATTGACGATCCTTAGTTAATATTGATCTATTTGTCCTCGGTGTCTTAGAGCTTGGTCTATAAGTACTAATGCCATCATTGATTCTACTATTGGAACCGCACGTGGTAGCACACATGGGTCGTGACGTCCCCTGCCCTTTAGTGTAATTTGATTACCTTCAATATCGACAGTCTCTTGATCTTTCATGATTGTAGCTGTTGGTTTGAATGCAGCTCTAATTAAAATGTTCTCGCCATTGCTAATTCCCCCTTGAATGCCTCCAGAAAAGTTTGTACGTGTCCTAATTCGTCCGAGTTCATTATAAAATGGGTCATTATGGGAAGAGCCTGTCATGCTGATTCCTTCAAATCCTGAGCCGACTTCGAATCCTTTGCAAGCAGGAATTGATAGAATTGCATGCGCTAATTCAGCATCCAACTTTCCAAACACAGGTTCTCCTAAACCAGCGGGTACATTTCTAGCAACACATTCTATGATTCCACCCAAGGAATCTCCCTCTTTTCTAGCTTCTTTGATTTTATCTTCCATAATTACTGCCATATCTTGGTCAGGGCATCTAACAATGTTAGATTCAACATCAGCCATGGTTACAGTTTCGGGATCGATTTTGGCTGAGAAATCAGATATTTGTTTCACGTATCCGATAATTTCAATATTTTCTTTTATGGATAACCATTTTCGAGCGATCGCACCAGCCGCAACTCTTCCGATTGTTTCTCTAGCGCTTGCACGGCCTCCTCCCTTCCAATTGCGGATACCGTATTTCGCTTGATATGTGTAATCGGCATGAGAAGGCCTAAATGATTCCCGCATATGTTCGTAGTCTTTTGATTTTGCATCGGAGTTCCACACAATTATTTGTATAGGAGTCCCAAGGGATTGACCCTCAAACACTCCAGACAATATTTCTGCGGTGTCACTTTCTTTTCTCTGAGTGGTAATGTTGCTCTGTCCAGGTTTGCGACGATCGAGTTCTTTTTGAATGTCGGATTCTTCTATTGGCAGCATTGGTGGGCAACCATCAATCATTACTCCAATTGCATTTCCATGAGATTCACCCCAAGTGCTAACTCGAAAATTTGATCCGAATGTATTACTCATTGATGCCTCACAATATTGTTGTCGGGATACGCTATTTTTATGATACATTATCAAAAGATTAAATTTTGCGGGTCCGAGTTGAACACTTGTGAGCGCCTGGCGTTTTACGTATGAGTGCTCTCACAGCTCGGGCCCCTTATTGTTCTATTTTATCATCTATCATAGAAAACAATAGACTTTTTACACATAGGTAATTTTTAATATTGTTTGCATGCTAACTGGCCCAAGTGTATATTTCTTATAACTTTTGGCATTATTTAATTAGCTATTTTTGCGTGTTGAATTTGTCTAATTCGAAATCCTGAGTAATTATGAAGGACCAATCAAATCCTGGATCACAAACTGTAGAAACGAACTCTAGAAGCATTAGAGGGACATTTGCTTCTTTACGTAATAGAGATTTTCTGTATTTGTGGTTGGGCCTGCTAACAATGTTTGCATCGTTACATATGCAAATGATTGCGCGAGGATATTTAGCTTATGAAATGACGTCATCTCCATTGATTCTGGGATTTGTTAATGCTGGCTTTGCTCTTCCTATGTTGATTTTTTCATTGTTTGGAGGTGCTGTTGCAGACAGATTTAATAGGAAGACAGTTATTTTGATTGGACAGGCAGTAATAGTTTTCACCCCTTTAACCATTACTTGTTTGATTTATCTCGAGTTGATTCAGTGGTATCACTTGATGATTGGCTCCATTTTTCAGGGCACTGGTTTTACTATTATGATGCCTGCTCGGCAAGCGATCATTCCTCAGATAGTTGGGAAAGCTAATATTACTAATGCTATGGCACTTACAGCTTCAGCGATGAGTATTACAACATTAATGGCGCCTACGGCTGCGGGAAATTTGTGGGCAATTATTGAGAGGATAGGAGGCTTAAATTTCTCAATTTTGCAAGCGGAGTTTACTTTTGGGCCTGCTGCCTCGGTCTATGTAGTCATTTCATTTTTCGCAATAGCGGCATTCTTTATCACAGCCAAAATGGGGCGCCCGCCTAGTGTACGGAAAATGTCTGCAGAAGCAGATAATAAGCCTTCAGGCGGATTGGTTGCGGATATTTTTGATGGCCTAAAATATATTAGAAATAATAGATTGGTACTGATTCTTTTAGTTATGGGTTTAACCACAACTTTATTGGCTATGCCTTATAGATTTCTACTTCCTGTATTTGTTGTAGATGTTTATGCGCGGGGTTCTGATGCATATGGATGGTTGGTAACACTTGGAGGCGTAGGGACTATGGTCGGATCACTTTTTATTTCGTGGTTGGGTGCATGGAAAAGAGGATTATTGTTGATACTTGGTAGCTTGATAAGTGCAATAGGTTTGATCATGCTTGCGGCTTTCCCTTTTTACCTTGCTGCATTGGGGATAATGGTCTTTTTAGGTTTGGGTGATGCAGGCAGACGTACATTGAATCAAGCATTAATTATGAGTGCGGTTGAAGATGGCTATCAAGCGAGGGTAATGAGCGTGTTTATGTTAAACTTTGGGCTTATGCCACTTGGTGTTCTGCCCGCTAGTATTGCAATGGAATACTGGGGTAGTCAAGAAGTGATAGCAGTGTTGGGAATCTTATTACTTGTCGTTACAGGAATAATATTTTTCACACAAAAACATTTAAGAGGAATTGATTAGTATTCTAATTATTTTCTAGAATACCTACCAACAAATATTCTCTTCTTTGGTCAGAGTGTACAGGATGAGGCCATTTTTCCACTCGGAATCCAGCTTTGTTTAAAAGATTTGTCCAAGTTTGTAGTGTAAATAGACCAAAAACATGCAAATCCTGTTCGATACGTAATTCCCCCCCATCTTTCATAAGATAAAAAAATACACCTTCAATTGTTGAATCTAATGGATCGGGATCGTGTAAATATTCGATAAATGTTAGCTCGATGTCAGAATTTTTCCTGACATTATGAGAAACTTTTGGACCATTAAATGTTTCGGCATACCAATCAGGGGCAACGAGTAGGACACCATCTTTTTCGAGATGTAATTTTGCCGTATTAAATGTCTCTAGTAAGTCTTCTTCAGATGTCATATATGAAATAGAATCGTGAATGATTACTGCTTTGAATTTACGGTTCAACCTAATTGTCCTCATGTCGCCCACGTGATGAGTAACATTTGGATTTAGTGCACGGGATACTGCTAACATTTTTTCAGACACGTCTACCGCGGTAGCTTGGAAATCACCAGTTAAATGGGATAGGTTGTTTCCACCTCCAACCCCAAGTTCGAGAAATTCATGCTTTCCCGGACCTAATTTTGCATGTAAAGCATCTCTCCAATATGCAGCTTCAACCTTGTAATCTTCTGGAGCACTAACTAATGGCCATAGATTGGCAAATTCATTGTATAGTCTATTTTGTTTAATAGAAGTCATTAGATTTGACCCACCACTTATAAAATAATGTAATAATTCAACATTATTATATTATATCTAACGAAGTAGCTAATGGAAATTTGGTTTGATTCCTACAAAAATGTTTTGATGGGTGCCATGTGTTACAATTTCTTGGTTGCCAATATGGTGGTGTTATTGTTGAGGAGCGTAAATGAAACCTATTACTGAAATTGCCGAAAATTTGGGATTAGATACTAAAGAGATTATTCCCTATGGCCATTACAAAGCTAAAATCCCATTGAGTGCTAAGCGTGATGGTAGTAAACGAGGAAAGTTAGTCGTTGTGACAGGTATTACTCCAACTCCGGCTGGCGAGGGTAAAACCACTACGACTGTTGGATTGGCTCAAGGTTTTGGGAAATTAAACAAGAATGTTTTAGCTACTTTAAGAGAGCCTTCTTTAGGTCCTATTTTTGGGATCAAAGGAGGAGGTACAGGTGGTGGAGTTTCTCTCGTTGAGCCTCAAGATGAGGTCAATATACATTTTACTGGCGATGCTCATGCGGTAGGTTCTGCACATAATTTGCTAGCTGCTCTAACTGACAACGTTGCGGAAAGAAATCAAATACCAGGATTCATTCCAAGTGGGGTGACTTGGAGGCGTGTAACAGATATGGAACATCGATCCTTGAGGACGATTATAACTGGGGGTGGAGGAAGTCTAAATGGTCCTGTAAGGGAGACTGGTTTTGATATTGTGACGGCTTCTGAGATTATGGCTATTCTAGCTTTAGCTTCGGACATAGAAAATCTAAGGGATAGACTAAGCAAGATTGTTGTAGGTTTTACTATAGAAGGGTCGCCTGTTTCAGCTTCAGATATAGGAGCAGTTGGTTCAATGATGTCATTATTAAGACATGCTATTCAACCAAATTTAGTTCAGACAACTGAAGGACAACCGGTAATAGTTCATTCGGGCCCTTTTGGAAACATAGCTCATGGATGTAGTTCTGTGATAGGCGATTCAATAGGTATTGGATATGCTGATTATGTTTTGACCGAAGCTGGTTTTGGAGCAGATCTGGGCTTTGAAAAATTCATGCATATAAAGGCTAGGTTCAATGATCTTGAGCCGAATGCGGCGGTAATTGTTGCATCTGCGAGGGCTTTAAAATCTCATGGAGGGGTTTTACGTAGAGAACTAGACAAACCTAATATAGAAGCTTTAGAAAAAGGCATTTCGAATTTGACCCATCTCATTGGGATGATTAAAAGTTTTAATTTACCAGTAGTCGTTGCAATTAACAGATTTCCTGATGATACCGCTGAGGAAATCGCTGCAATAAAATCTCACAGTGAAAATGTTGGTGCATTTGCTGCAGTAGAAAGTTTGGGATTCACTGAAGGGGGATCTGGAATGGTGGATTTAGCTCAAGCAGTGATTGCTGCATGTGAGGGAGATGCGCCAAATATTTCATATATGTATGAAGAGGATTCAACGCCCCAGGAAAAGGTAAGTGCTTTAGCTAAGGGTGTCTATAATGCAAGTGATGTTTCTTGGCCTCTTAGTGCAAGGAGACAGATTAGGCGTTATACAGAATTGGGTTGGGGGAATTTGCCCATATGCATGGCTAAGACTCAGTTGTCAATTTCACACAATAGCAGACTTAAAGGTTGTCCATCTGATTATACTTTTGAAATTTCAGATGTGAGAATCTCCCCAGGGGCAGGTTTTATATATCCAATTGCCGGAAGTGTAGTGACTATGCCTGGCTTGCCTGCAAGCCCAAGAAGTCTTGATGTTGATGCTGCAGGGAATGTGATAGGTTTATAGATTGCTGAAAAACTCTTTTGTGGAATAAGAAATTGTAATTATATGACATAGGTTTTCTTAGGTGTTTTCATGGGAGAATTTTTAAATTTAGTTTCACCAGATCAGGCTCTTAAGAAAGTGTTCAATCAACTAAACACTAGTCTAGGTAGTGAATTGGTCGAAATTAATGATTCGTTGAATCGAGTTGCTGCAACAGATGTGAAATCGTCAGAAAATTTGCCTTCTTATATGCGATCAACAATGGACGGATATTCGGTAAGGGCATCTGATACTTTCGGGGCATCGGAATCATTACCAGCATTGTTAACCGTTGTAGGCGAGATTCCTATGGGGGTATCCGCTAAAATTCAATTAGCTAGTGGGGAGGCTGTGAAAGCATATACAGGTGGTATGCTAGCTGTATTTGCTGATGCGGTAGTCATGGTAGAACGTACTAATCAGGTAGATAAGAACTTGATAGAAGTTACTAGACCTGTTGCGGCAGGAGAAAATGTTTTACAAGTTGGTGAAGATATTCGTCCTGGAGAAGTAATTTTCGAACAGGGTCAAAAAATTCGTCCACAGGATATTGGTGGTTTAGCAGCATTGGGCATATCGCATATTAATGTAATTAAAAAACCTAAAGTGGCAATAGTTTCTACTGGTGATGAGCTGGTCGAATTAGGTTTTGAATTGCCCCTTGGTAAGATTAGGGATATTAATACTTACACTATTTCATCAATGATCATCGAGACTGGTGGAATACCAGTGAGCTTTGGTCCTATCGGAGATAACTTCGAGGAACAATTAGAAATAGCTCAAAAAGCAGTTGAGGATTGTGACTTGCTTATTTTTTCTGCTGGAAGTTCTACAAGTAGTCGTGATATGACTGCAAAAGTTTTTGGTTCTCTTGGAGAACCAGGAGTTTTGGTGCATGGAATTTCGATAAAGCCTGGAAAACCCGCGATTATTGCATTAGCTAAAGATAAACCCGCATTTGGGTTGCCAGGCAATCCAGTTTCAGCAATGGTTGTGTTTGATTTGTTAGTTAGGCCAGTAATAGAGAAATTATTAGGTTTGGATACGGATTTCTTTTCGAATGTTAATGCACGAATTACTCAAAACGTCCCGTCTGTTTCTGGTAGAGAAGATTTTATTCCGGTTAGATTACATACTGAAAGTAATATGCTTTATGCTACCCCTGTTTTTGGAAAATCGAACTTAATTTTCACTTTGATTAGGGCAAATGGAATTATAAAAATCCCTTTAGATTCTTCAGGAATTTATGAAGGATCAGATGTTTTGGTAAAGTGTTTTTGAATGTCTAATAGTAATCATGACAGACGATATTTTTTAAATGATGTTCCTCTTGAAGAGGCTCATAGGCGTTTTGAATTAGCTCTTAAAAAATCTAATCTTTTGGAATTAATGGAACCTCAATTAGTTCAAATAGATAATTCTTGTGGGATGGTGACATCTGAGCCAGTTTGGGCAAATGTTTCTTCGCCTCATTATGATTCAGCCGCAATGGATGGAATTTCAGTAAGGGCAAAAGATACAATTGGAGCTACAGAAACGTCTCCAAAACGATTATATATTGGCTCAGATGCAGAGTGGGTGGATACAGGGGATCCATTGCCTGATGGGTTTGATGCAGTGGTAATGATTGAAGTTGTAAATCGACTAGATGATAGTTGTGTGGAAATTCATGGTCCGGTTCCTCCTTACACAAATATCAGACCTATAGGTGAGGACTTTATAGCGGGAGAGTTATTATTACCCGAAAATCATCTCTTAAGACCAGTTGATTTAGGAGCATGCGCCGCAGCAGGAGTGACAGAGATTCTGGTAAGAACTCCAACCAAAGTAGCAATTATTCCTACAGGGACTGAATTAGTGCCCATAGGTAGTGATACTAGTCCTGGCGATATTATCGAGTATAACAGTTTGGTAATTGCCGAATTGGTTAAAGAATGGGGAGGAAATCCCACCCGCTTAAAACCTGTAGATGATGATTACCAATTAATTAAACAAAAAATCCTTGATGTTTCGGATGACTACGATCTCGTTTTAGTTAATGCGGGTTCATCTGCTGGATCAGAAGATTACACTGCAGATATAGTTGAATCTTTGGGGGATTTGATTGTTCATGGAGTTGCGTTGCGTCCAGGCCACCCTGTTGTATTAGGGATTGTTTCGGGAACTCCAGTGATAGGTATACCTGGATATCCGGTATCTGCTGTTTTGACATGCGAACTTTTCGTGAAGCCTTTGATAGAGTATAAATTAGGAATTGAGGCTTCTGACAGAGAAATGGTGCAAGCAAAAATTACTACTAAAGTTAATTCCCCGATGGGAGAAGATGAATTTTTGAGAGTTCGTCTTGGGCTTGTGGGCGATTCAATGTTGGCGATGCCTATTCAAAGAGGTGCAGGGGTGATCACATCTTTGGTTGAAGCTGATGGATTGGTTAAAATACCAAGTTTCTCTGAGGGGCTTAGTCAAGGTGGAAAAGTTCAAGTTGAGTTGTTGAGAGATATCAATGTTGTCAATCGAACAATAGTGTGCACAGGGAGTCATGATTTGACGCTGGATTTGTTAGCTAGTCGATTAAGTTCATTGAATCCATCAAGATTTCTAGCTTCGTCAAATGTCGGGAGTCTAGGTGGATTACTAGCTCTAAATAGAGGCGAATCTCATTTTGCAGGCACTCATTTGTTAGATGAAGTTACTGGAGAATATAATCTTTCATTTATTCGCAAATATGTCAAAAACCGGAGTTTGGTCATTATTAATTTTCTGAATAGGGTTCAGGGACTTATTGTTCAGCCTGGGAATCCTAAAGGTTTATATTCGATAGATGATTTAATTCAAAACGGAATAGTTTTTGTAAATCGTCAAAAAGGTTCTGGCACAAGAGCTCTTTTTGATTATCAACTAAAATTATTAGGAATTGATCCTAAATCAATTCCTGGATATGAGACCGAAGAATATACTCATTTAGCTGTCGCTGCTTCGGTATTTTCGGAAAAAGCTACTGCTGGGTTGGGTATTCAATCTGCAGCCGAGGCAATGGAATTGGATTTCGTGCCATTGTTTACCGAACAATATGATCTTGTTGTTCCCGAAGAATTTTATGACGGAGGGATTTTCCAACCTGTTTTGGAAGTCATTAGCAGTCAGAAATTTAAGGACGATGTCGAAGCCCTTGGAGGATACGACACATCTGTTATGGGTAATGAAGTTGTAAGGATTAAAACCTGAAATAATTTTGGTGAAGAGTCATGCGAAATAATAATATTACTGGTGTTGTACTAGCTGGAGGGATGAGCCGTAGATTAGGAAGGAATAAGGCTCTAGAGATAATTGATGGTCAACCTATGATTACGGGGGTAATTGAAAAAATCCAAAAAATCACCTCTAGTATTATAGTTGTAGTGAATGATGTCGAACGCGGAAGGCTTTTGCCGATTTCTGAGGAAATTAGTATTGTGGCAGATGTTTTTCCTGACAAGGGTTCCCTCGGAGGGATTTATACCGGATTGACTTCAGCATCTACAGAATGGACTATGGTGGTGGCTTGTGATATGCCGTTTATTAATTTGGGATTGATGAGGCATATGATTTCACAGACGTCTAATCATGATGTTGTTATTCCTGTAACTAGTGGAAGGCCAGAAACAATGCATGCGTTATATTCAAAAAAATGTACTGAAAGTATTGCGTCAAATATCACAAAAAATGATTTAAAGATCACAAGATTTTTTGAAAATGTTCGAGTTCATTTTGTTGAAGATGATGAATTGATGAGATTTGACACATCCGGGATTAGTTTTTTTAATGTTAATACAGAATCTGATCTTGCAGAGGCAAGGCAGGTAATTAACCAAAGATCAATTGAAGGGACAAAAGAATAGAGAAATGAGGGAAGTGAAAATTTCAGTTGAAATTTTTGGAATGGCTAGAATAATTGCTGGGACATCTGGATTTGATTTAGATGTTAAGAATACTTTGTCGTTGGACGAATTTTGTGTGATTATTGCAGATGAATGTCCATCTTTGCTTAAAGGAGTTATCCGCAAGAATTGTGTAGCATTGGAAGAAAGCTATGTATTTAATTTGAATGGTGAATCCTTTTTTAATTCTGAGAATTTAAATTTCCATGAGGGCGACAAGATATTATTGTTTTCTAGTCAGGCTGGAGGTTGATTTGTTTGGATATCATGGGAAATTAATGATAGTTGATCTTAATACGGAAAGTTGGTATTTGGATGATATTCAAGAGGATGTTTTCTCTAGATTTATAGGAGGAGTTGGTCTTGGAGCTTATTTGTTATATAGGTATTCTAAGCCTAATACTGATCCGTTAGCTCCTGCCAATCCTTTGATTTTTGCATGTAGTCCTCTGGTTGGAAGTAGGTTGACGACTTCAAGCAAATTCGCAGTGGTTACGAAATCGCCACTTACCAATTTAATAGGTGATTCTTTATCCTCAAGTTTTTTAGCTACAGCGCTAAAAGGTAGTGGATGTGATGCTCTAATAATCCAAGGAAAAGCATCCAGGAGTATGGTTTTAAAAATTTCAGAAGATGGAGTCGAATTTCTTCAGGGATCTGATTTGAAAGGCTTGTCTACTTTAGAAACTGAAAAGAGGATAAAGGACAAATTTGGAAGATTTTATAGAATAGCCTGTATTGGTCCTGCTGGTGAAAATTTGGTGAAGTTTGCAAGTATTACCAATGACGGTGGTCGACAGGCAGCCCGTACAGGCCCAGGCGCGGTCATGGGTTCAAAGAATTTAAAGGCAATTGCTGTGAAAGGTAATCAGCCTCTGCCAGTGTTTGATAAGTCTTCATTGGAAAATATAGGACAGGATCTTACTAAAAAAAGCTTAGGTCCTGCTACCGAGAAATATCGCACTTTGGGTACCATCGCGAATGTTTCGGTTTTTAATAGATTAGGTGTTTTGCCGACTCGTAATTTTCAACAATCAACATTTGATGATGCAGAAGAAATTAGCGGAGAGGCTATCTCTGATTCTCATTTAGTATCAAATGCACATTGTGCAAATTGCACTATTGGTTGTGAAAGAATTTTAACTACCAATGATTCCAAAGAAGTAACAAAAAGTCGAATGGAATATGAGAGTTTGTTTGCTTTAGGTCCACTATTGGGTGTTTCAGATTCCAACGTAATTATACGAGCAGCATCTTTTTGTGATTTGGTCGGTATGGATTCCATCAGTGCAGGTGTTTCCATTGCGTGGGCAATTGAAACTTTCGAAAAAGGATTAATTTCCAAAGATGATACTAATGGAATGACATTGAAATTTAATGATGAAAATACGTTAATGTCCCTTTTGGATTTAATTAGCAAACGTGAAGGAATTGGGAATATTTTGGCGGACGGTACAAAAATCGCTTCCCAGAAAATTGGTAATGGTTCTGAGCAATGGGCTATGCATGTTAAAGGATTAGAAATGCCCGGATATGAGCCAAGAAATCTCAAGACAATGGCTCTTGCATTGACTGTTAGTACAAGAGGTGCGTGTCACAATCGTGCTTCCGCATATGAGGCTGATTTTTCCTCAAGTGTAGATCGGACGAAGTCGGGCCCTGACAGAGGTATTATTGTGAAGGAAAGTGAAGACTTTTCTGCTGTGATTGATTCTTTGATATGGTGCAAATTTCTGCGCAAGGCATTTGATGACTTTTACGAAGAATCATCGGAGATTTTTTATAGAGTTACAGGCATTAAAATGACTGCTAATGAATTGAAGATGTCTGGGGAACGAATTAATAATCTTAGAAAAATGTTTAATATACGTGAAGGATGGACTAGGTCTGATGATACCCTTCCAACTAGAGTGACTTCAGAAGTATTACCTACCGGGGTTTCTCAAGGAGTTGGGTTGTCTGTTTCGGAATTGGACGAAATGATTGATGCTTATTACTCTGCCAGAGGCTGGTCTAAAGATGGGAATATACCTGCAAAAAAGATTGCCGAGTTGGGTCTTTCAGATATAATGTAATGCAGTTGTAAGCTAATGATCTTTAACTGAAATTATCCAAAAAGAGTTTGATGGATTCAGTTTTCGATATGGATTAATCAGAGGGAGTTTAAATTGACTACTGAGCAGAGTGCTCTGAGGAAAAACTTGCTAGAACGTTTCTCAAGGAAACGCTCAAATTTGTTGCCAGCTTTACATTATGTCCATACTGAGTTTGGTTATTTGCCAGATTGGGCTATGGAAGTGACTGGATGGCATCTTGGTATTCCTGTGAGCGAGGTCTTTGGTGCAGCAACCAGTTATTCTGAATTAAGGATTGAACCACTTCCAAAAACATTGTTACGCATATGTAATGGATTGGGATGTGATTCTGTTGAAAGAGAGAAACTAAAATCAGTTATTCAAACCAAATTTAATTCTAACCCAGATATTGAAATTGAAATGATTCCTTGTGCTTTTCTGTGTGCTTTAGCACCAGCTGTTGAGGTTAACGGAAAGTGGATTGGAAGGGCTAACATGGATAAAATATCTGCTGAAATGATTGTTGAAGGATAAAATGGCAGCTGTGCATATTAAAGATAATTTTGATGCTTTAAGGGATATTTTTTCCAAACGCGTTGATTCGACTGATTCAAAGTTGAGAAAGATATTGGTTCAAGTCGGTCATTGTTCAAAATCTGTAGGAGCTGAAGAAATCTTCCAGTTTTTTGATGAACATGCTAATGAATCCGATTTAGTATCAATAGCTGGTTGTGATGGGGCTTGTTTTAATGCACCTCAGGTAAGTGTAATTGAGCCGACAGGATCAAAAAGAAAATTTGGATTGGTCGATTTTGAAATTGCTGCTTCTATTTTGGATGGAAATTATCCTTCAGAATCTGATACGGAAACATATTTTTCTACTCAACATAGGATTGCATTGAGTGACTGTGGAGATATTCCATGCGACGATTTAGGAGAATATATAAAAATAGGCGGGTTTGAGTCATTGGTTGATGTGCTGGAATCTGAACCAGCACAAGTTATTGATAAAGTCCTTGATGCCGGCCTTAGGGGTAGAGGAGGTGCCTATTTTCCTGCTGGTTTGAAGTGGAAAGCTGTTAGTGAATTGGATGAATCTAATAGATACTTAGTGGTTAACTGTGAAGAAGGTGAGCCGGGAGTGTTTAAGGATAGACATTTAATGGAAGGGCTTCCATACAGAATCATAGAAGGTGCGATGATTGGTGCTTATAGTTCAAGAGCGAGCGAAATTTTCATATACGTTAACGCAGAGGCGCATCTTTCAACTACTCGGATCGAAGCTGCTGTAAAGCAATGCTATGATGTTGGACTTTGTGGAAAAGATGTTCTCGGATCAGGTTACGGATTTGAAGTCTTCATATTGCATGGCGCTGGTGGATATGTTTGTGGTGAAGAAACTACATTGTTGAATACCATGGAAGGATTTAGGAGAGAGCCCAGGGTTCGTCCTCCCTTCCCTACTGAATCTGGTTACCTTAATCAACCAACAGTGATAAATAATGCGGAGACATTAGCTAACATACCACACATAATTTCTCAAGGATCTGAGCATTTTAAAACTATTGGTTTGCCGGACGCTCCGGGATGTAAAATTATTAGCCTTAGTGGATTTGTAGACCGCCCCGGTGTAATCGAAGTTCCTATGGGAACATCAATTCGTTATATTGTTGAACAAATTGGGAATGTCCCGCAAAATGGTAAAATTGGTGCTGTTGCAGTAGGAGGTCCATCTAGTGGTATTCTGCCTGTGAATTTGATTGATACAATTATTAAGCCGGGTTTCATTTTAGAACCAGGAGTAATTTTGGGTGCAGGTGGAGTGGTTGTAATTCCTGAAGGTAAAAACATCTTGAATGCCGTTAAATTGTTGACAGAGTATAATGCGACTGAATCCTGCGGAAAATGTACTCCCTGTAGGGAAGGGAATCCAAGAATGCTACAACTTTTAGCTCAATTGAATCCTGAACATGTTTCCTTTGATGAATTACATGAAATTAACAATCTCGCTGTGACTATTAATGCCTCTTCGCTTTGTGGGCTAGGTCAAGCATCTGGCAACCCAATACTTAGCCTGGAACATCATTTTGAGAACGATGTTTTATAAGGTAACTAAATTTTGAGGTATCTTTTATGACCATTTCAATTTCAGTGAATGGATCGAGTATCAAAATTCCAGAAGGATCTTCTGTACTTGATGCAGTAAATGCATCTGGAACATATATTCCGCAACTTTGTAAAGATCCAGACATGAAACAAATAGGAGCTTGCAGGACATGTTTGGTGAATGTAGAAGGAGTGAATGGATTTCCTGCTTCATGTTCATTACCTGCTTTAGATGGAATGGAAGTGAATACAGCAACTGATGATGTGGTCAATCTAAGAAGATCCGTTTTGGATTTAACTTTAGGAATGATTCCAAAAAATGATGCAGATGAACCTAATGATTTAAAGGAATTGCGCATAGCAGCTGAAAAACATGGGTTATCAAGTAGCTCTTGGGAACACAGAGACCGAGAGTCTACGGATTCTAGTAATCCTGTTTTTGAAATAGCAATGGATAGTTGTATTTTGTGCCAGAGGTGTGTACAGGCTTGTCAGGATGGGCATCAATTTATTGGTGCAATTGAGATGTTAGGTGCTGGAACTAGCGGTCGTATTGGTACATTTATGGATAAACCTTTGATAGATTCAGTGTGCACCACATGTGGCCAGTGTCTTTCAGTATGTCCAACTGGTGCAATAAGTCTGAAAGAGGGTTCTCCTGATGTGCTAAAGACAACAAAATCTACTTGTCCATATTGTGGAGTTGGTTGTGGTATTCAAACGCAGGTAGATGAACGTGATCATATTGTTTCTGTTTTAGATGATCCAGAAAATCAATCGAGTTTGGGCATGTTATGTGTTAAAGGGCGTTTTGGTTTGGGGTTTGTAAATCATGATGACAGATTAAAAACTCCCTTGATTCGCAAAAATGGTGAGTTGAAACCTGCAGAATGGGACGAAGCAATTGATTATGTGGCAAGAAGGTTGTCAGAGTTTCGCGGGGATTCGTTTGCTACTCTTTGTTCCGCAAAAGCTACAAATGAAGATGGTTATGCCCAGCAAAAATTTTCTCGGTTAGTAATGAACAGTAATCATATTGACCATTGTACCCGATTGTGTCACTCCCCTTCTGTTGAAGCAATGTTGACTTCATTAGGTAGTGGAGCGACTAGTAATTCTTACCAAGATTATGAGGATGCTGGGTGTTTAGTAATTATTGGTTCAGATGCAAATTCAAATCACCCTGTTGCAGCTGCTAGAATGCGAAGAGCTGTACTTGAGAAGGGTGCGAAACTTATAATTATTAATCCCCGTAGAATTGAAATGTGCGATTTTGCTGATCTGTGGCTCAGACCTCGTCCAGGGACTGATGTGGCGCTACTGAATGCGATGGCGAAAGTAATTATTGACAACAATTTATCCGATCAACAATTTATTGATTCCAGAACGGAAGGTTTTGATGATTGGTTGGAGATTATCAAAAAATATGATTTAGATTATGCAGAATCTGTCACTGGAGTTCCATCTAAAGATATTCAAGAGGCAGCCAAGATTTATGCATCGCCCCCATTTAGCGGATCTTGCTTGATTTGGGGTATGGGGATAACTCAACATACTAATGGGACAGCCAATGCACATAGTCTTCTTAATTTAGCTTTTGTTTCTGGCCAGCTAGGCAAGCCGGGTTCAGGTATATCTCCACTAAGAGGTCAAAATAATGTTCAGGGCTGCGGTGATGCGGGATGTTTGCCTAATGCATTTCCTGGTTATCAGACTATTTCAAGTGAGTCTATTCTTAAGTTTTCTAATGCATGGGGGAAAAATTCATTGCCAGAAGAGGTTGGTCTTGTTGTAACAGATATGATTCCAGCAATTGAAGAGGGTAGAATTAAAGCGATGTATGTGACCGGAGAGAATCCACTACTTAGTGAACCAGATTTGTCACATGCCGAGGAAGCATTTAAAAAATTAGACTTCTTGGTTGTGCAAGATATTTTCATGCATGAAACTGCAGAGATTGCGGATGTTGTTCTCCCTGCTACATCGTTTGCTGAAAAGGATGGAACATTTACAAATAGTGAACGCAGAGTTCAACGTGTCAGGAAAGCAGTGGACCCGATTGGTGAAAGTAAACCTGATTGGCAAATTATCTGTGATGTTGCAAATAGAATAAGTTCGAATTTGGGATTAGGAATGGAATCCGAATTTAATTTTTCGAGTGCAGATGAAGTTTGGCAAGAGATGTCGAGTTTAACTCCGCTGATTGCGGGTATTAATTATAAGAGACTTGATGAAGAAGGTGGTATTCAATGGCCTTGTCCAGATGAAAATCATCCCGGCACCCGATATTTGTATTCTGATGATTTCCCCAGAGGTCCCAGGGCAAAATTTGTTCCGTTTGATCAAGGTCCACAAGCAGAAGAAATGCCTTCTTCAAGGTTTCCCCTGATTTTAAATACAGGTAGGATTTTATACCATTGGCACGGAGGAACCATTACCAGAAGATCGGATAATCTGACTGCTAGATCTCCTGAATTACAAGTTGCAATCAGTGAACTTGATGGAGAAAAATATCACATATCGGATGGCCAATGGATGAGGGTGACATCCAAAAGGGGTGTATTGGAAGGCAGGGCATTATATACAGATAAAATGCGTACAGGTGAAATATTTGTTCCGTTTGTTCGACTTGAAAAGCATGCTGCAAACTTTTTAACGAATGCTGCTTTTGATCCAAATTCTCGGATACCTGAATATAAAGTATGTGCTGTTAGAATTGAAGGGATGAATTCTAAAGATTCTGAGTAATAAATTGTCTTATTAATAATTTGAGGACCTATTTTATGACTACTGGACAACCATTAAGTAGAATGCCAAAACCTAGCGCGGAACAATACAAGAATGTAAGAAAATTGCTTTTGGCTCCCCTATTTGTATTTCCCGTTTCGGACTCAGATGAAATTGAATCTTTGTTGGAAAAATATTGGTCCGAAATTCGGGATCAGGTACAAAATTTAGAAAGATCTCTTGGTTCTGTTACTGAGGTTTTTCATGAAAATGTATTTTTAACTGGTGATGATGGACTAAACATGGTTGAGCGGATCAATCCTAAAGGTCATTCTTTTGTTCAGACTTTGATTCGATCCACTGCTAGGTTGGTTGCATTTGAAGATCAAGAAACAATTATGGAATTAAGTGATTGGCAACGGTGCTTGTCTATTGGAATTATGAGTGAGAAAGTTCGAAAAATTGTTTTGGATGGATATACACAAATTTCTGCTCAACGTTCTGAATTACTTACCAAGAAGATTGATGAATCTCTCCCCGAGGGTGGTTGTGCAATTATATTTACGTTGGAAGAATCAAAAATTCAATTTCCTGAAGATATTCAGGTATTTTATATTGCGCCCCCATCATTGAATGAAATTAAAAATTGGATTGACGAAAAGATGAAAAGTTTTTCTGATCAAAATTGAAGGTTTATAAATGACAGATAACAATAATAGACTTCGAAGCCAGGATTGGTTTGATACTCCTGAGTTATATGGGTGGTTGAGGAAAGCAGCTTTTAAAGCAGAGGGTTTTTCAGAAGACTCGTATGAAGGTAAACCAGTAATTGGAATCTGCAATACTTGGAGTGAACTCACCCATTGCAACTCTCATTTAAGAGATTTAGCTGAGGCAGTAAAACGAGGTGTTTGGCAAGCTGGGGGATTTCCTATGGAATTTCCTGTGTTGTCCCTCGGGGAATACAATATGCTTCCTACGACGATGCTTTATCGTAATCTGATGAGTATGGATGTTGAAGAATCGATCCGAGCGAACCCACTCGATGGAGTGGTTTTACTAGGAGGTTGTGATAAAACCACTCCCGCGCTTCTTATGGGTGCGGCTAGTGTTGACATACCTTCTATATTGGTAACAGGTGGCCCGCAATTAAAAGGCAATTGGCGTGGGGAAGAGTTGGGGTCATGTACTGATTGTCGGAGATATTCTGTTGAATTACGAGCAGGTAATATTTCTGAAGATGATTGGGCAGACCTTCAGGGATGCATTGTGAGGAGTTCTGGGCATTGTATGACTATGGGGACTGCTAGCACTATGGCGAGCGTGGGTGAGGCTTTAGGAATTGCATTACCAGGGAATGCAGCTATACCAGCAGTGGATTCACGAAGGTTGCAGCTTTCTGAAATTGCAGGTAGGAGAATAGTAGGCATGGTAAAGGAAGATTTGCGCCCTTCAAAATTGCTTACGCCTAGTGCTTTCGAAAATGCAATTAAAACCGTTCATGCAATTGGTGGCTCAACCAATGCCGTAATTCATCTTAATGCAATCGCTGGAAGATGTGGTATTGATTTGCCATTGACATTGTTCGATAAACTTTCTAGAACTACTCCATTTATTTTGAATTTAAAGCCCTCTGGGGATTACTTAATGGAAGATTTTTATTATGCGGGAGGATTACCAGCTCTTCATAAGGAAATCTTGTCTTTGTTAGATGGTGACCAAATGACTGTGACTGGTAAAACTCTCAAAGAAAATGTCGCTTCTGCAGTTAACTACAATACCGACATAATTCGGACTCTAGATAATCCTCTTTCCGCTGAAGGTGGATTGGCAGCCTTATATGGATCATTAGCACCAAGAGGGGCAATTATTAAACCAACTGCGGCCTCAGAATCTTTATTAACTCATAAGGGAAGAGCCGTTGTTTTTAACAGTCACCATGAAATGGATGATTTGATTGATGATCCAGCTTTGAATATTCAGCCAGATGATATCCTAGTGATGAGAAATTCTGGCCCTATTGGAGGTCCTGGTATGCCTGAATGGGGATTCTTACCATTGCCCAAAAAAATCCTTGCGATGGGTATTCGAGATATGGTTCGTTTAAGTGATGCTAGGATGAGTGGCACAGCATTCGGTACAGTAATTGTTCATGTGGCTCCGGAATCTGCGTCTGGTGGTCCATTGGGAGCAGTTCAAACGGGCGATGAAATTAGTTTAGATGTGCCAAATCGAAAATTGGATTTATGTGTCCCTGATAGAGAGATTAAAAGGAGACTTTCAGAAATTCCTAATGTAAAAGAATCCGTAACTCGAGGTTATAGTTGGATGTATTCGCAACATGTTTTACAGTCAGATGAAGGATGTGATTTTGATTTTTTGAAGCATGAGTGATTTCAGTTGATTCAAAAATGTAGCATTAACTTTTCAAAATGGCTCCACATAAACGTTTTATAATGCTTTTTCCTCGAGCCATTTGTGAGTTACTTCAATTCCAAATCCTGGTGCGTCTGATGGTTTGACTCTTCCATTTTTTATAACTGAAGTTCCAGGTAAGACAACCATTTCCTCTAATGGAACTCCAGGAGGTGATACCCCTTCTGATCTTTCACCCCACGGAATTACAGGCATTGAGTACGCTAAATGTTGTCCATAGGGATAATTCATACCTCCATGCCCGATTACGGTAAGTCCATGAGCTTCGGCGATATGGCATATTCGTACACTAGCCGTAATACCACCGACCCACTGAATGTCTGGTTGTAGAATATCTACCAGTCCTCTTCCTGCAGCATCTGAAAAAGGATGAACAGTATACCAATGCTCACCCGTGGCTAAGATTTGTCCAGGGACCCTTTGTCTGACTTTGGAGTAGCTGTCCATATCTTCAGGAAGCATGTAATCTTCTAGCCATTTTATATTGAAGGGTTTTAGCGCTTCTGACAGACGAACAACGTACTCAATATTGGAAGACATCCATGAGTCAACGGCTAATTCAATATCGGGACCTATTTGTTCCCTTGTTTTTGCGATTATTTCTATATTCTTGTTTAATCCTGATATCCCTTCATCGGGGCCGTGTCTGAGAAATACTTTCACAGCTTTAAATCCAAGTTCTAAAAACCAATTCATATAATCACTAGTCTTGTATTTCAACAAAGTATTAGATGCATAGCAAAAGATATCGTCTTTGACGGGTCCTCCTAAAAGCTCATAAACAGGTTTCCCCAATAATTTCCCTTTGAGATCCCATATTGCGTTGTCAACAGCGCTAATTGCATAACTTGCAACTCCTGCAGTGCCATATGGTGAAGAAGCTCTTCGCATCATATCCCATAATTTTTCAGTAGCCATTGGATTTTGTCCAACCAAAAATTCTGAAAAATGATCGTTAATTATCGAACAAACTGGTCCAGAATGTATTGTGGTACCCAGTCCCCATGTACCATCTTCTGCAGTGACCACACAAGCTACACGATTCCAGTTTGAGGACCAAGATCTGTCATTATTGTCGTAATGGTATCTATCCATGGGGCTGACAAAATTTCCACCATTTGGATCAAGTTCAACTCTTGGAGGAGTCTTAGGAGTAGGTGTTAAATTGACCGGGATTGCTTTTATACTTTTGATTTTAATTTGGATTTCTCTCCCTATGACCAGATGAATTAAATGTTTTGGATTTGTACTTTCAAAGATCCTGACTTTTTATTGTATGCGGTATCAAAGGCTTCTTGGATTTTAGTTAATGGGTATGTGTGAGTGACTATTTTCTCAATACCGGCAGATTTATTTCCTAATAAGTCTATTGCAATTTCATAATCATGTTTGCCATCAATTATGCTATAACAATGAGAGAAAATTATGTCGAGTTCTTTTCCTAAAGGTATTTCCCAATCTAATGTTATTGGAGCTCGATATCCTCCAATAATTACAACTCTTCCCTGTTTCCGGGTTGTAGTAATTGCTTGCTTAATTGCGTCAGAATTCCAGCCTCCTACTGTTTCAATGGTTATATCTGCTCCTCTACCTTGGGTCGATTCTAAAACCGCATCGTTTAACGAATCGAAGTCGTTTTCAAATGCATAGTCTGCACCAAGATCTGTTGCCATTTTAGTTTGATGAGAGTGTCTAGTACTAGCAAATAATTTTCCAGCAC
>CAZWTJ010000021.1:0-22528 GCA_964637555.1 uncultured Dehalococcoidia bacterium
TTTACAGCCTGAATATAAGATAGCTTTCTTCCAGTTTTAGTCTGTACCATAATCTGTTCCTTTATTTGCCTAATAACTTATTCAGTAGATAGTGATGATAAAGTTGTTGCAGATATATCATTTAATCTTGGTACCTTGTCAAAAAATCGACAAAGTACAAGAAGTTATTTTGAATCACCAGAAACGTCTACAGAGGTCTCCGATTTTTTACAAGCTGTGCTAACACATTCCTCCAAAGTCACCAGAACGTTTGAATCAGACGTATTACTAATTATAAATTCGAAAATACCTTCTTCTTCACCAGATAATGTAGTTTTCGTGGAATTTTCAAACCAATTCAGGGTAGATTGCATAGATGTCCTATGAGCTTCACAGGTGACTTTCATTTCTTGAGAATTCACGATACATTCAGACCCAATTTTAGTAGATAACTTCCCAGTTGTGCTAACCGAAGAATTCTTCTTGGATGGATCAAAAAATTCATTTCCCGTCTTTGCTCCTGCCATCCAAGCTTCCCTGGTTTGAGGTGGTTTAGTGTCTTTAGACACACCCTTTTCGGATAATTCCTGGTCTTCAACAATAAGGGAAAAAATTATATACCCAATCACTAAGACTACTGCAAGAAAAACAACAACGGCAGTAACTATCTGTTTGGACGAGAATTTGGTAGGCATAAATTCACTCCTATCGATTCGTAAAACCGGTACGAATATAGTAACGGTTGCAGGAGATTTGTCAAAATAAAATAGTATTATTCAGTTGCTGATGCCGCAGGAGTCTTCTTCGAGGGATCAAATATTTCGACTCCCCCTTTGATTTCTGAACCGACCCCAGCTCCTGATGTAGCAGTAGTAACAGCTGGTTTAAAATTAGGATCAAAACCGTCAAGTGCATCTATTACATACCAGACAACATATATTATTACTAAAATAATTACGGAAAAAATTATTATTCGTTTAGGTGTGAAATTAGTAATCCATTGTCTAATCATGAAAAAAACCCTCAAGAAAATATGAAGCAAGTAATATAGTAATTGGTCCTCGGATTTTGTCAAAACTCTGGTATGGTTCTTGAAAATAAACTACTCTATTAGCGAACAAAACATTGTAATTATAAAGAACCAAAATATATGAAATCCAGAACTAATCATGAATTATGGATTTTCAGTGGCGTCCCTGCTGCTGGGAAAACTACAACCTCAAAAGCATTTGCAAAAAGGTTTACCCGTGCTGCGGTAATAAGTAGGGACGATTTGCAAGATCAGATTTTATCTGGGAACGTTCGCCCAGATAGTTTGCCAATAGAAGAAGCTAGTTTTCAAATGAATATGAATGTTAGGAACCAGTGTGCCCTGGCTAAATCATATCTTCAGCATGGATTTACACCTATATGTGACGAAGTGGTAGGAAAACATCAGTTAGATATTTACAAAGAATTATTAAAGGATTATGAGATTCATCTTGTTACTCTTAATCCAACTTTAGATTTGGCAGCAAAGAGAGATAAACAAAGAAGTAATGAGACACAATTTTATGTCGATCAATCCAAAGTGGATAGAGGGAAAATGTTACACAAATTAATATTAACTGTATCTGATAAAGGTTTATGGATCGATAATTCAAATATGACCGTGGAAGAAACAATTAGTTATATTCTTAAGAACAAAGAAGATTGTATTGTTAAGCATTGAGAAGTAAGTGAAACAATTGTTTTAAAAAGACTAGTAATGATCCTTAAGGTATCACCAATAATTTAGGGAACTAGTTTTGTGCATTTCCACAAGGCGATCAAATTGGATTTTTTCTATCAACCCATCATTACCTCTCAGAAATAAAATTTTTGGCAATTCAGGTTGATCAGTCTCAACACGCATGGTCAATTTACCAGAATCATGACCTGTTGGAATCAAACGTTTACCTTCTCTCCACAAACCACGCCTAGATTGAATAAACAGTGAACCATCATATGCTTGATAAACTTGAACACGACCCGCAGAATGCAAAGGTCTAAAATTTGTCACCATTCCGGGAGGCAATTCATATATCCCAACAGCTTGAGAAGCAAATTCCTGATCAACGTCGAAAGAATTAATAACGGACTCATCTTGATCCATGATATTTCTTACAATCTCAGTAACCACATCTTCAAATTGGTCGAAATTTATATTTGCATGAACAATTATACCCAAATCATTTTCGGGAATAATTGTAAGATTGGAATTCCACCCCCCTGTGATTCCCCCATTGTGACCAAAAGTGAATTTACCAAACCGTTCTTGTCTAAAAAAAGTAAGACCCATATTAATCAATCCCTCATCCAGGCACCAATGGGGCTTTATCATTTCGCCAAATGATTCTGCCGAAATTATTGGGAAACCAGCATTCAAGAGACATTGTGCATATTTCGCCATGTCATAAATATTAGATTGTACAAACCCCGCAGCCTTGGGCCTAACATATTTGTGATCACCTCTTATATTGATACCATCGACATAAGACTCAGATTTACGTGTTTCCGAAAGAAAATCCGCTCGATCTAGATCATCATAAGATTGTTGTCTATGATATCCGACACTAAGATTTTGCTCGGTTTGATCTAAACAATCAGTAATTCCCATTCCTAGGGGTTGAAATATACGTTTACGCAGTATTTTTTCGATTGGAATCCCTTCAAGCCTTGAAATAATCTCTCCCAAAAGAGCAAACCCATGATTAGCATAATGCCATTTCGTTCCAGGTATTACATCTAAGAAAACTCCATCACTATAAAAATCTGCTACGGTTTCATTAGGGGGATACTCAGACCATAAAGCTTCAAATGGGTCAACTAACCATTTCAAATGAGGCGCTTCTCCGATACCACCTGTATGAGTCATTAAGTTCCAAATACTTAAATTGTCTGAAGGGCCAATCAGTGGAATATCTGGAAGCAATGTTCCCACTCTATCATCAAGCGAAATTTTGCCTCTCTCTACGAGTGACATTACGCATATTCCCAACATAGTCTTCGTTATAGACCCAATTCTTTGGCTATGACAAGGACTCATTGGAATATTTTTTTCGATTTCAGAAAACCCAAAACCTTCTGCACAAATCAGATTTTTAGAAGACGTGACTCCAATTGAAATTCCTGGCAAATTGTATTTGGCAACAACAGAGTTGCCTATATTAATCGTTCTTTCAGTTATATTCTGATTGACACTTGTCAAAATTCTTACCTCAAAACGTTAAGATATATTTCTATCACCGCTCGGACAATTATCGACCACTAGTCTACATCTCCTCGTTATGTCTCTGATGAATTAATTAATTGAGTTTTAGTTTTGCTATTTGCTTTTTGGGGTCGTAGAAGGGAATCTCAGTCACCAGAGCTCTTAAAGCTATGTCTCCAACTTGAATATCCACAGATGTTCCCAAGTCTGAAAACTCAACATCCACAATAGCTAAAGCTATGTTCTTTTTGAGGCGAGGAGAATATACAGCTGAAGTAACAATGCCGATGATTTTATTATTTTTTATCACACTCCAAAAGTCTTTGTTAGGAGATTCCAATGGGTCACAATTGAGTATTAACCCAACCTGCCTTCTCCTGACTCCATTTTCTTTAATTGCTCGTAAAGCAGTTTTTCCTATAAACTCAGCTTCAATTTCCAGATTTACTAAACGATCAAGACCGAGTTCAAAGGGATTGGTTTGCAAGTTTAAATCAGCATGATACGAAAGCATACCCCCTTCTATGCGTCTAATAGTTGATGTATGCCCAGGCTGAAGTCCAAATGGTTTTCCTGTTTGCATAATTTGATCCCAAAGTTTTGATCCTTTAGATCCATCTCTTAAGAAAATCTCATAACCCAATTCACTAGACCAACCCGTTCTTGCAACGATTAGCGGAATTCCCAGATAATTAACTTCTTTAAACCAGAAGTAACGTAATTCAGAAACTTCTTTCCCGAGAAGAGCCTCCATAATTTCTCTTGATTTTGGTCCTTGAATTTGTAATGGAGATACATCTGGCTCGGAGATTTTCACATCCATATTGGAATTAATAGCGACGCCTTTCACCCACAGCAGAACATCGCTGTCAGCTAAAGACAGCCAGAATTGATTTTCGCCAAGTTTTAAAAGAACCGGATCATTAATAATCCCTCCTGATTCATCAGTAATCAATACATACTTACATTGTCCTACAGCACATTCTGAAATATCTCTAGGCGTCAAATATTGAACAAATTCCGCTGCATCAGATCCAGTAATCTCAACTTGTCTTTCAACCGACACATCACAAAGTATGGCTGTATTAATTAAGTTCCAAAAATTCTTTACAGGGTCACCAAAATCCCTGGGAATATACATGTGGTTATATACAGAAAAATCTTTAGCCCCCCATCGTATAGTTGCATCGAAAAACGGCGATTTTCTAATTTGAGTTCCAAACCCAAAATCATTTTGATCAATAGTTTTCACTTTTCTCCCGTTGATGTTTAATCATGGTGGAGCGTAGGTCGGATCGGCGAATAGCTTTTTGTATAGTAATCAGTATAGGAATTTTGTCAAAAAAATTGAAAATATTTTTTTACAGTCTCTTCAGGAGATTCACTTGTTGTATCTATAAATTTTTCTGCACCTATTTGGTTTTGAATTTTATAAAGTTCTGACCTAACAGATCCAATACGTACTGGACCTGTAGTCCAATTACCACGTGCAAAATCTCTTTTGATATTTTCAGCATTTGATGGAAATAAAATAGCAATTTTTAGATCATCCCCAAACGAGTCCTCAAAAATTGTGAAATAAGAAAGATAATCTCCAAAAATTATATAATCTACCACAACAGATTTTCCAGAAGAAACCAACCTCTTAGTCTTTAAAAGAATTTTCTGATGAGCCTTTTTTAGTAAATTTAGATTTTCTGGTAACCACTGCCGTCCGTACGGAAAAAATTCACTATCTTCATGATCGCCGTCCAACAACTCATAACCATGTTGTCTGGATATCAACTCAGCTATGGTGCTTTTACCTGATCCCCCAGCACCAGCCAGTAGAACAACCCTACTTTTCATGCCCCACCTCAATCAATAAATACTTTTTAACAGTCCTAATAAAGGTGAGATTGTTTGACGAGAAAACTCTCCCATAAGACAAATTTGGATCCAGTTACGCTCTATTAAATAGGCACTGTTGGTACTCAATAGATATCCTTCTTTTTCAAGAATATTACCTATATGAGCAGAATTAAGTCTATCTGGTAATGACACTGTAATTACCGCTGGAGTAGAATGTGAGTCAGAAATTATTGGATGAAAACCAATTCTTTTAAGTTCAGCTTTAAGCCAAGTTGAAACTTGCAAAGTATGTTTATAAACATCGTCTGAGTGAAAACGTTTTACCGCAGTTTGTAATGCATAAAGTAAATTTGAGGAAAATGTGAAAGGGATTCCTCCCTTTTCAGACTGAAGTCCTAAATCTAAATATCTGGGAAGTAGGCTTGGAGCAGAACGTACCTTATGGTCATAAAACACCATCGATAATCCCGGATATGATCCTAGTCCTTTTCCGCTTACACAAGATGCGAGATACACTTTACTTAAATCTACTGGGATAGTTCCTATAGAACTTATACAATCTAAAACCAAATTTTTCCCACTTTTTTGACACATTTTTTTTAAGAATTCTATGTCATTTAGCATTCCAGTGGACGTTTCACAATGTACAGCCCAAACCCACTTGGTTTCAGGGGAATTATCTATTGTGTCAATAACATCAGTTTGGTCAAAGGGTTCTCCCCATGACCTTTGCAGCAATTTAAAAGGAAGATTAAATCGTCTGGCGTGATCAGCAATTCTTTCCCCAAATTCACCATTACTTAATATAATTCCTGGAGTCTCTTCTACGGATAACTGTCCTGCAATAACATCATTAGCCAATGTACCTGAACCCATAAACATTTCCACTTCAGTAGCTGACACCAGATCGCATAATAGCTGCTTAGTTAAATCAAATTCTCCAATGAATTCGTCTCCCCGATGTGATATCGGAGGTTTGCCAAACGATTCCTGAATCTCTTTGCTTATTTTTACTGGTCCTGGTAATAGATTAACTGGCATGATCATTCCAATCGTCCGAGAGCGGGACTTGGGATTGCTTGATATTTACCTCTTATAGCAACAGGTGAGGTATACATTGGCTGATAAAGTGCACTCTCATGACCAACAAGAGGTCCAAACGGTACAAAACCCAATCGTTTGTACAATTTTTGTTCCCTGATTGTCCCAGAAATTATCGCTATATCATATCCCTTGCTAATGCAATGGTCTGCTAATCCTGTCAAAAGTCCTTTAAAAACTTGTCCGCTGCGAAAGTCTAATTCAACAGACAATAACCGGATTTCACAAACTGACTTAACGTTTGGAGGAAGGTAAGAGTCAAGGTCATCTAACTTCTCATCTAATGAAAATGGTCTTAAGTCACGAACTGCAACCATCCCTCCCAATTTTTTACCCCTCAAACAAATAATATATGTATTCTCATTGTGGAATTTGTCAACCAAGAGACCCAAAGGATTTTGGCAATGTTGGGGAATCTCTTCTACAAATGTTTTGTAGTTAAGACTATGAATTTGCCGAAATTCAGAATCTTCCGTAGCGAATTTGAACTTAAGAGACAAGTTAGAACTATTAATTGTGTTCATCGTTTTTCTTAAAACATTTCTGGTTTGATAAGAAGTTCGTTTGCACATATGTTAACGTCAACTAGCATTTTGTCAAAAGATATGCTCTAAAGTATATTTTGAAGAGAATTTTTAAATACAATCAATTAATCATCATCGTCACAAATACTAAACAGTTGGGACAATAAAACAAATTTTTAAAATTAGAAAGTTCAAAAATGCGATATAGAATGCTTGGAAAAACAGGATTAAAGGTTTCACTACTTAGTTTTGGATCTGGAGGCCCGAGCCAACTAGGACAAAATACTGGCCTCTCAAAACAACAACAACAACGTCTGGTAGCACGTGTAATGGATCTAGGAATCAATCTAATTGACTCTTCTGAAGCATATGGGGATAGTGAAAAAATTTTGGGAGAATCTCTTAAATCAATTCCGCGGGATTCCTACATCATCGCTACTAAAAATATGTGCACCAATCCATTAGGACAAATCAGAGATCCGGCAGAACTAGCTAAGGCAATTGATCAAAGCCTAAAAAGGCTCCAAACTAATCATATTGACGTCATGCAATTTCATCTTTTAACTCTAACTGATTATGAAAGGGTGATTGAAAGTCTATATCCAGTAATGGAAAAAGCGAAATCTGATGGGAAAATACGATATATTGGATTTAGTGAAGCCTTCAAAATAGATCCTAGTCATAAAGCTGTAGTTCACGCATTAACAAAAAATCCCGACCTTTGGGATACGGTTATGCTCAAATACGGAATATTGAACCAGTACGCTGCCAAAGAGGCTTTGCCGTTAGCTCAAAAGAATCACGTTGGAGTCATTAATATGGCTGTAATACGTGAAAAACTTCCAAATCCCAAGTTGTTGAGTGCTCAGATTAAAGCATGGGAAAAAGAAGGCCTAATAGATCAAGAACTTGACGACATCAATCCCCTTCATTGGTTAATAAAAGGTAATGTTAAGTCAATTATTGATGCGGGGTACATTTTTGCAAGTGAGCATCCTAGCATATCTACTGTGCTAACTGGAACTTCATCAATAAATAACCTAGAAAAAAATGTTCAAGCATTGGATATAATTAAACTTCCTGAATCACACAGCAAAAAACTAAAGGATTTATTTAGCGAAATAGCTATATATATCTGATCATTACATGATTGAAAAATGTAAAAACTATCAACCTTAACTCATGCAAATTCACTGATCCCTTGAGTAATCCAATTGATGTTAAATTTGCACAATCTAACTGATGTGAACTGGTTTTTTGACACTAAATAACTACCTTGTACATTATCCGAAAATCCATTTTTGGAACCATATTCATATAGGCAAAAAATATCCCCCTTAATAGATTGTGCGATATCACTATAGCCGGATAGACCTTCTTCTATCACTCGATCAAAAGACCAGGTCTCTCCATCATCTTGACTTAATTTCACAGTTAGTCGCTTTCGATCTCTTGAAGACCCAGGATCAGGATCTGATATCAATTTCCCTCCAGACGTTTTTTGCAAGTTGTTAGGATTAATAAAAACCAAATAATCATTCTTGTTTTCATCATGATTTTTATATCTAAGTAAACTACCCATACAGACGGATTCAAGAAGAGAATCATCAAACCGGTTTATTTTAAAATCAATGACACCATCATCACTAGTAACTATTAACCTCCTATTTGGAGAAGACTCTGTCCTAATATTAAACATTACTGTTCGATCATTTTTCTGAACAGCTACGGTTTCACTAGGATTGGTAATTCTTATTCCATCGAAATAATCGCCATCACTGCACAATATATCTCCCATCACCCACTTTTCTCCAAAATCATCACTATAAATTACTGTAAGAAGTGAGGGTCTATGTCCCAAACGCCCAGCACCAAATTCCGTTCCAGTACCATCAGACAGCCATATTGGAACAATAATTCGACCATCGTCTAATTGAATACTATGCCCAGGTCCTGTGGCACACACTTTCCAAGGATATTCATTACGGAAATTTTCAATCGTTGAGGTTATTTCAACAGGCGTACTAAAAGTTATGGCATCGTCGTCACTGAACATTGAAAAAACTTTAGCGTATCCAGAACAAAAAACAGCAGTAACTCTATTAGATTCACTATGAGCAATCATCACGAAATTATTGATTGGTCCATTATCAAAATCTACATGTGACAACAATAAGGTAGGATCCTGAAAAGTATTGCCATCATCAACGCTCTTCCTCATTAAGATATCGCTATTGTCCCAATCAGCCCCGGTGCCGTAACGAGCTTCCACAGTAAGTAATACTGATCCCATTTTAGTAACAACAATTCCCGGAATCCGGAATTTTCCATATCTTCCCCAGCTACCAATATTAAACACATCTTGTTGCTCAAACATAATCAATAATCCCTTTTGTTACTATGAAGAATATATCTTAAAAACTAAGAACACTCCACACACACATTTGACACATGTTATTATGGGTCAAATCTAGATTTTCGTAATTACAAATACAACATTCACAGGAAAATATATGGGTAGTCACAAAATCGCCGATGCAATTCAAATGTTTGTCGCTCCTGGCAATAAACCTAATGGTTTACAAGCTACACCAGAAGGCTTATGGGTCATAGACCAAGACGACAGTATGATATCAAAATTAGACTGGCATTCTGGTGAAACACTATTTCAAGTTCCGACTGAAACAATGAAATCTAGTGGGATAACAATTGGGGGTGGATTTTTATGGATTGCATCAACTTACTCTTGTGAAATTTTCCAAATTGAAATTGAAACTGGAAATACTATTGAAAAATATCCCTCTCCTGGGGCAGGAATTAATGCAACCCGAGAACACCTACCCAACTCAGCAGGAAGAAAATCTGAACCTACCGGAGATCATGGATTAGAATGGAAAGATAATCACTTATATGTAGCATCTCCGCCTTCACAATTTGTTCATGTTATTGACGTCGCTAATTGGCAGGAAATCCATCGCATGAAAACTCCAGGTTTCAGAGTTCATGGAATCTCTTGGGCAAAAGAAGAAGGCCATATGTGGATATCAGATACTTCTTTTGGAGTTGTAAGCAGGCACCGGATAGAAGATGGCAGATGCTACGATGCATTCCGCGTTCCAGACCCGGTACAAATTCACGGAATGACTATTCATGAAAATGTATTATGGTACGCTGACGACAGGGGTCCTATAGGAAAATTGTCAGTTAGTATGGAGCCCAATTTTTGATTTCCTAAATCAAGATAACTCTACCTACTCAATAAAATTGCTAGATTAGGGTCGTTGCCTATCCAATCCTTCATCAAGACAAGAAATCGTCTCACATTTTGGATACCTAACAAATGTTGGTGTTGGGAATGGTTTGAACTGCCCAGAAGGACGTGGGTCTCTTTGAACAGTTTCCATTGGTCGTTTAATTAAAAATTTAGGTTGCGCAATTCCTTTCTCCAAAGAAATTACTGCTTCGGATTCAGAAATTCTAGCAGAAATTCCAAATGCTAAAATTGTAACAATTAATAATCCACTGATTGCAAAAGCTATTAGTAATTCTATTTTTTCACGCACTAATCAAATGGCTCCACAACTGTTTCAATCATTAATAGACTAAATCCCCTCCAACAATTCTAGGATTCCCAATTAATCCAATTGATTCTATTTGAACCTTTCCATTCTCCCAAATCACTAATCCTTGAGAAAGCTGCTCAATTTCCACACATCCTTGCGGAGTTTTTAAGTTCAATGCAGTAGGCTTAGGACCATGATAACCTGCGATCCATGTTTTTGCGTCAGGCATAGATACCAACCATCGCACACCTTCACTTTCACATGATAGTAGTGAGTTATGAATTTTAAGGTCCCCACTATGAGCTTGAATTGCAATTGGAGAGTCTAGCATAGGTAACATATCTAGGGAATCACTAGCCCACATATGTTCTATCTCAAACTCCATCATATCCAATTCTATACCCAAAGTTTCATCACCTCGCTGATATTCCACCGCCCAATATCTAGCATTGCTTCCATCATGCGTGATTGGTCCATCGATTTTTTCACTTAGCATTCCGTTTGCAACCGCTGCAGAAAAATCGGCCCCACTCGAATATTCCGACTTCTCAGCAATTTCAGCATAAAAACCACATCGTACACGCCCTTGATAAAATGCTCCAGGAGTCGCCAGTTCCCAGAATGTCTTAGTTGGGCCCAAATAATTATATAATTCAATCACTATAGATTCTTCTCGTTCTACTATTCTGATTGGCGAGTTATTACCTAAATCTGTTATAGAAAGAGGACGAATAGCAGTGAAAATTTCTCCAGAAGCAACGACAATTACATCCGTATTGTGAATTTCAGTTGGGAATTTTTCAACATATTTGCCATTAATCCAAACTCCATCAATCTTAGAATTCCATATAAGACAAGCTTTGGCACTAAAACATCTTTCCCATGCGCCTAAATCCTTCGGGGAGTAAATATTTATGGACCTATTCTTATTCTGGATCCCTCGAAAACTACCTTCATCAAAAAATATATCGTGATTGCCTCGCGATGCGGTTGTTCTGTAATCACCTAACCATTTGTCGTTTAACAAATATCTCGAGTAGACAATACCCGGAAGTGCGTCGCTACCTCTAGAAAACTGAACAGAAAATACATTTGACTGATTGCTAATATATCGATTCGATTGAGTATCATGCTCACGCGTCGCTACACCTAGAGAAAATGATTCACTGTGATATGTTCCTATACCTACCTTTTTTCTATGGTCAGATGTTTCACGAACATTCATTTTCTGAGGGCGGTGTGAAACAAGTTTCGTAAGCCATTCAGGTAATTGTGTTTGATCAATCAGATCATTGAATACTTGAGTTTCAGGAGGTGTTTGAAGAGTTAGGAATGGATAGTATGCCCTACAATGTGGGCCTGCAAGTCGCTTTGTTGTCGGGTGCAAATGTAATGCAAAGCTAATACCTAACCTGATCATTATTAGTTTGGCAATCATTTTAATTTCATCATCTTTAGAAAGATCAACTAGATTCGACAATGCTCGAATTGTTACAGGAGCATAAGATGGAGAATTGTATTCATGGGGAATCCCATTTTGATCAATAAATGCCTGCCACGCTTTAAGTTTTTTTGTTCCCCTATCAACATACGAAGATTCTCCAAGTAGTTCCCCTCCCAATATTGAGTTAACAATATCCTTTGCAACAATATTCGTGTATATCAAAGCAACATCAACTCGTTTTATTTCTTCTAACCCTCTCAAAACGGCAAACATTATTTTTTGTTGCAAAGATTCTGCAATACGGTCATTGTATCGAATTATCATCGGAATCAATCGAATCAATACAAACTCGACTGAATTCAAATCCTCCACTATCCCCTCTTCTTTCTCCCAGAAGAAGTTACCATAATGTGGATTGTTTTGATCCAGTTCTTGACATGATAGTACTGCCAAAAGAACATCTTCCGCCCTAGATAACGCAACATCTGAGCCATCCTCCAAAAGGTCTTCAGCATATTGAGCGGACAAGTACACTCGATGAAATACTTTGCCGTCAACTAGAGCAAATAGTAGGTTTTCTAACGGATCAAAACTTTCATTATTAGGGATGTGATTCAATTCGTTCAAAAGAATATTCCTTGAGGGTTTTAGAGAAAATCAAGAAGGTGGCTGAAACATTCTTTTTTACATCTGAGTTGAATATTAATCTACTCAGCCTTCTTTTTTGAAGGATCAAATATTTGAATTTCCCCTTTGATTTCAGAAGTAGTATTTGAGCCAAGAGTTGGTTTACTCGGCTGATATTCTGGGTCAAAACCTTCAAGCGCTTCAATTACATACCAAACAACATATATTGCTACAGCAATCATTACCAAATAAATTATTATCTTTTTAGGTGTTAGGCTAGAAATCCACAGATTGATCATAATTTTCCCTCCGTAACCACATGATATCAGCTATAAATGAAAATGTGGAATTGTGAAGTTCTGGAAGTTTTTAAAAGTCCACATATTAATCAATTGTGTATGAATTTTCTCCAACTTCTACCACTTGTGTACAATGAAAAACACATATCAAAAGTTTTTACAAAAAATTAATGAATAATCAAAGAATTACGAATTTAGATTTTATTCGCGGAGTAGCTGTATTAGGGATTCTAGTGATGAATTCCATCATATTTGCTTTACCTTTTTCTGCATATTGGAATCATCCATCCAGTGGTACAACTGAAATCTTCGACTGGATATTAATTATCGTATCCGAAGTCTTTATAGCCCAAAAATTTATGGGATTGTTCTCAATTCTTTTCGGAGCAAGCATAGTATTGTTCATTGAATCAGCTATGAGGCGAGGTAGTAATCGACCCAAACGGTTAAGTCTACGGCGCAACATTTTACTTTTGTGTTTTGGGATTCTACATATGAGTTTCCTTTTCAAAGGGGATGTTCTGACCATTTACGCGATATGTGCCCCGATTGTAATAGTTTTATACAAACGAAATTTAATCTTATTAACTTCATTGAGTGTAATTTTTCTTTTGATTTCGGTTTTTTCTTCTTTGTTTTTCCAAGGATTATTCGATCCTCAAGGAAATCTTTTGCCAGATGCAAAAGAATATTTCTCAGACGGATTGGGATTAAGCACATATTGGTTTGCTGAATCAGAAAAAATGGGTAATGCAATTGGATCATTTTTCGTGATCGACGCACTCTCTAGAGCATTAGGATTAATGTTATTAGGAGTAATATTGTACCGGACCTCAGTACTCCAAGGTAATTTACATTCGAAAATATATATTAAAATGATAGTTATTGGATTGTTAATCGGATTACCATTATCTATTTTCAGTATTTCATGGTTAATCCTTGAAAATTATAAACCTGTAATAGCATTAACTGGATTTATTCCTAACACGTTAGGAATAATCCCACTAACGATTGCATACATAGGAATACTGTCCTTACTCAATCGTAATCTTCCAGACAGAATATGTTCTTACTTTAGGGCATGTGGCAAAATGGCTTTCACTAATTACATCGCTCAAAGCATTCTAGGATTAATATTTTTCGGTCTAATATTTGATAAATGGGATTTAGGCAGAAATCAAATAATTTTATTCGTCTTTTTTGTATGGTTCTTACAATTATGGTGGTCCAAGTATTGGCTAGATCATTTTAATTACGGACCATTAGAGTTAATTTGGAGAAAATTAACATACTTTAAAACCAAGTAATTACTTCATGAAAATAATGCCTTTTTAATACACGTCGGATTCGTTAAAATGAAACTATGAAATTTTCAATAGCGGGTAATGAATGAATCTCTGTATCAACTGCAAAACGTCTGAAGATTCCCTACATAATTGTCAGGGAATCATAAAACAGAATCCTGAAGAAATTTGCCAATGTTTTTGTGCCGGAGATTCTATAGTAGAAGACGATGTTGAAATCATCATCAACTCTCGCCCCAAAAGTTTCTTTGACATACTATTAGTTATAGTTGTCATCTCCGCAGTTGTTGCATTTGCTGTGTATAAAAGAATGAATACGTGATTAGAATTGCTAAAAAATATTAATCAGCCAAAGTAGTTATTTGGTCAGGAATTTTGTTTTAGATAAATTAATTTCTTTTGCGCTTTGACAATATGTAATATCCACAACCGAACCCTAAAATACCGAAACCAATACCACCCCATATGGATCCACCAGAAATCATTGACCCAATCACAAATCCCAAAGCCCCAGCACCCCACAACACAAATCTAGTTTTTAACATTTCTGAGTAAGAAGGTCGAACAGGTTTGGGATTTTCAATTTCTTTCGATTCAATTTCTTTCGATTCAAATTCAAGACCACAACTTTTACAAGACTTGCTGTTTCCATGATTTTGAGTGCTACATTCTGGACAGTTCATGCGATCTCCTTACGTATAGTCTCACCAGAGAAATTATCTATTCAATAACCAAACCCAAACAAAAATCTTCACAACCCCATCTACTTACTGGAAATCTTATTAGACCATTCTTGTGGGCTACTGAATACATGTTAAGTGCATATTTTACTTTGTCAAAGCCTTTAAGAATTCTCTTTTCAAGGGATCTACCATATACCTATTTTTTCTCATTATCTTCAGCAAGTATTTGATCTAAATAGATCCTCGATTCTTCAATTGCATCTTTCTCAAAAGAATCACTCTCGTTGCATGATATAGCTTTTTTTAGATCATTTATTGCAGAAAGATACCCGTGATTTTGTGAAGACTGCAAGTCCTGATTAGATTTATCCTCTGACAGGGACCTTCTACCTGACTCATAAAACCATTTTGCCCTTAGCAAGTAATTTTTCGCAGTAGGATAATTACTTATCGCTTTAGTCATTTCTCTATAAGGACTAATATTAAATCCACACTTCTGACATGACTGTAAATAGAAAGTCATCGAGAGTCTACTTGAGTGAATTCTTGTAAAACATCTTGGGCAGTTCATCATTAAACCTTAATAGCTGAAAAATTCTAAATACTGGAATTCGTTTCCTTAATAAAGTCGGATATCCGCTCACCTATCGCCATAGTTGTTACATTGATATTGGCTCTAACACATTCTGGCATTATCGATGCATCCACCACTCGTAATCCATTTAACCCATACACTTTTCCGTATTGATCAACTACAGCCATCGGATCGGATTTCGGTCCCATCTTTGCAGTACAAGAAACATGATGTCCTGTTCCAACGGTTCTTCTAATCCATAAATCTAAAGATTCGTCAGACGCTAAATCAGTATCGGTGGGTTCTAATCTATAATCAATAAGTTTCTTCATTGATGGGTGATTTTCTAAATCTACAAGCATCCTTATCCCATCTCTACACCGCCTCATGTCTTCTTCATCATCAAGCAGATTAAAATCCAAGTATGGCTGTTCAGAAACATCAGTTGAATTTAGCCTAATCTCACCTTTTGACAGTGCAAGATTTACTGCTAAACCAAATCTCATTCCTACAGTACTATATTCATCTAAACTACTAGTTTTAGATATATTTTGGGAAGTAGTTACATTCATATAAACGATCATATCGTTTTCTAATTCAGACCCATCAGCTGTATATCTCAATATTGTCTGGGTAAGATTGGTCGATGATCCAAGTGGATCTAATTCTACTTCAGGCTTGGTTGCCCATTGGATGTGACTTAATGGATGATCACTAAGATTTTGCCCCACGCCTGGGGAGTCTAAAACGCAATCAATTCCAAATTCTTTTAGATGATCTTTCGGCCCAACCCCAGACAACATCAAAAGTTGCGGAGAACCTATTGCTCCTGCAGAAAGAATGATCTCTTTCCCTTCTACAATAAACGTTTCTCCGTCAGATTCAACTTCAACCCCTATGGCAACCGGGGTATATCCAGAAGTGTCAAAAATTATTTTCTTTGCTGAAACCCTATCCCGAATTGTTAGGTTAATACGCTTTCGAGACATAGACAAATATCCATAAGCTGTAGACCACCTAATACCATCTGGATTATTCATTGGCATTGGTCCAACTCCAGTAGTGCCTGGAGAATTTGCATCCGCACAATAAGGATGTCCTGCATCTAGACAAGCTTGAACCATTGCTTTGGAACCTTCGAGCATCTCATCTTCTGAAAATCGCCGACATAAAATTGGTCCATCAGATCCATGGAAATCGCCTGGGGCATCTTTATATGTAAGATCAGTTTCCAATTTGTTCATATATGGTAAAAGCTTTTGAAAACCCCACTCATCATTCCCCCGTTCTACCCAACCATCAAAATCTTGTGTAATACCTCGTAAAAAAACCGTAGCATTGAGCGAACTAGAACCACCAGTGATTTTCCCGCGGGGCACGTCAATTTCGGCTTCATCAGTTCCACGAGCTGTAAATTGCCAATTATGATCACTTGTCAAAATACTATTGTAATGATATCTATATTTAACTTCATCAGGTTGGGAATCAAAATCAGGATAATCTCCACCTGCCTCCAAAAGTAAAACCGAATGCTCTGGATCTTCTGTCAATCTGGTTGCTAAAATTGCTCCAGCAGATCCTGCACCAACAATTATAGTGTCATACCGCATTAAATTCCCCCAAACAGTAACCTTTGGAATTTGTTACCTGCTATAAAATCATTATGATGAAAACAAGTTATGGTACAAATTCGCCCAATGCAAACCCCAAATATTACAAATATTCATCATGTCCTCATCTGAGGTATCTTTCAATGAAATAGGCCCATAATGAGCTGATTCAGAATTTCCTTGAATAATCATTCCGTGATTCAAAAGAATGTGAAGCATACTAAGTAAGGTTAATTCAGCTCCACTACCAGGTATATCACCACCTGTGAAAGCACCAGCAATTTTCCCGGCCAGTGGTGAAGAAACACTTATCACCTCAGGCCGAATGTCGAAAAACCGTTTAATTTTCCAATCAACATCCCCAAACCTTACTGGGGTCCCAACAATGATTCCTTTTGCAGTTAACATCTGATCCCATTTGATTTCTTCAACAGAAAAAGAATCCACAGTCACCCCTCCAGCAATTAGCCCTTGCATGATTGGATCAACCATTTTACCCGTACGGCCATTTTTGGTGGTATATAGGATTAAAAAATCTGTCGGTTTAATCATTGTTTTCTACGATCTTTTAACCATTTAGATAAAATTTTAAATGGGTAAATACTGAACGCAACTGCTGGAATAAATGCCCAAACAGCAATTAAAAATTTTTGCTCTTCACCAACAATAGATGCATGAATACCACAAGTTGCAAATAGCAGTGTAATTACTCCAAGAATAATTGCAGATGTTAAAGCCAGTGTAGATATACTTTTAGGTTGTTTAGCCAACTAAATTCCCTATTTACATTCACAATTAATTTAATATTAAACACTACCGGTTTCCTAAAGGTTCACCAGCTTAAATTGTTATTACTTCGAAGGAACTGCTCCGGGTGTTTTAGAAGGGTCAAAAGCTTCCACTCCAGTGGCTCCACGATTACTATCAGATATTTTAAAAGGTTTGTAATTTGGATTCAGGCCTTCAAGAGCTTTCACGACATACCAAACTATATATATAGCTACCAAAACTGCAATTACAATAGCAATCACTTGCTTCGTACTCAACTTGAAAAACCCAAAATTAATCATCTTAAAACCCTCTCATTTATTTGGTAGCCGCTGATTCAGCAGGCTTTTTAGATGGATCAAAAAAATCATTACCTTTTGCACCTTGGTTTGCATTATTATCACTTGCAGTTCTTCCTGACGGTCTATAATCTGGATCAAAACCTTCTAACGCTTCTACAACATACCAAACTACATATATCGCCAAAACCAAACCAATAATTAAAGTTATTATTTGTTTAGTACTAAAGTTGCCTACCCATTGCTTCATCATGGAACTTCTCCTTAGTAAAATTGACTTCCAATATGCATATAGTAATAGTTACCAAAATTTTGTCAAAATTGGAATGCTTATCAGCATTTCTACCGAACATAAAGATTCTTCGCAAATTGAGAATTAATTCGGTACAATTAGCAAAATTTTTCAAAAACCCTAAGAAAGACAAAATATGACACATCATCATCACAAAGATTCTGAAAAAGGAATACGAGGTCAAAAAAATTTCATTATTGCTGGTTTAACTAGTGGTCATGGAATATTCCATTGGTTTACACAAAGTTTTTTCGTATTACTTCCTGAAGTAGAGCAAGCTTTCGGACTAAGCAAAGTTGGAGTTGGGGCTATTACTACAACTAGAGAAATCGCCTCAGGAATAATTACTCTTCCAGGGGGAATAATTGCTGATTCCCTTAAAAAACATTGGGGGTTAATCCTAGCGCTATGTATGGGATTCTTTGGAATCGGATGGTTATTAATCGGACAGGCTCCAGTCTTTCCATTATTGCTAGTTGGAGTAGCAATAATTGCTATTGCCGCATCCTTATGGCATTTGCCAGCAATGGCATCTTTATCACACCATTTTTCTCATCGTAGAGGAACTGCTCTTTCTTTCCACGGAATCGGAGGGAATATTGGTGATGCAATCAGTCCTGTCGTCACAGGATTTTTATTAGGTTATCTTGCATGGAGAGAAATTCTTTCAATTTATGCTGTAATACCCATATTCATAGCTTTCCTAGTATTTTGGGCATTCAAAAATATAGGTCAAACGAACGAACACAAGGATTCTAGCGAGAAAATCAGCCAATCAGAACAAACACGTCAGGCCCTAAAAAATCCTGCATTATGGGCCATAACATTTATTGGAGGAATCCGTGGAATGGCATTCATTGCATTAATGACTTTCTTGCCATCATATTTCTCGTCTGACTTAGGGATGTCTGATTTATCAAGAGGAGTACATTTTGGATTGCTAGTTGCAGTTGGAATAATATCAACACCAATAATGGGTTATTTATCTGACAAAATAGGCAGGAAAAAAATCTTGGTACCGGGAATGATTTTTCTATCAATCATTGTCCTACTCATGTCATTTTATGGAGACGGTGTCACATTAATCATTCTACTTGCGTTATTAGGAATATTTTTTTATAGTGACCAACCCATACTCACTGCATCAGCATTAGATATAGTTGGTGAAGGAGTTGCGACAACTACACTCGGAACCTTATCGTTTGCCAGATTTATTCTGAGTGCTTTGTCACCTCTAATTGCAGGCTTTTTGTACGATTCTTTCTCTATGAACTACGTCTTCTACTATGTAGCTTTTCTGATGATAATTGGGGCCATAGCATTATATTTCTTACCTCTAAAAAAGCCTCATCATGAAGCTGGACATCATCACTAAAGGACTACTAATGAAAAATTCAAAACCAAATATTATATTAATTAACTGTGATGACCTAGGATACGGAGATATCGGATGCTTTGGATCTAAAATCAATGAAACTCCATATATTGACCAAATGGCTGATGAAGGACTTAAGTTAACCGATTTCTATATGGCATCTCCAGTTTGTTCCCCATCTAGAGCAGCTATGCTCACTGGATCTTACCCGCAGCGAGTTGGTATACCAAATGTACTTCGACCAGTTTCAGAAATTGGTCTAGACCCCAAAGAAGAAACAATTTCTTCAATGTTAAAAAAAGGCGGATATAGCACGAAATTAATTGGGAAATGGCATCTTGGAGATCAACAAGAATTCCTTCCCAGCAAACATGGATTTGATGAATATTTTGGTATCCCATACAGTAACGACATGGGGAAAATGATTCCAAATCCCAACTCCGATCCCCAACGCAAAAACTTCCCGCCTCTTCCTTTAATGAGAGATAACGATGTAATACAGGAGCAACCAGCTCAAGAAGGAATTACAGAACGATACACTGAAGATGCTGTTACATTCATCAGGGACAATCAAACTAATCCATTTTTCTTGTATTTCGCCCATATGCACGTTCATAGACCTATACTAGTCTCTAGACGTTTTACCAAAACCGCTAAGAATGGTAGATATGGGGCTGCTGTTGAAGCAATCGATTGGTCTGTTGGTGTGATATTACACGAATTACGCAATTTAGGAATAGATCAAAATACAATTGTGATTTTTACATCTGATAACGGATCAAATGCAAATCTGGGTGGAAGTAATGATCCACTGCGTGGTACAAAAGGAACCACCTGGGAAGGTGGTATGAGACTACCTTTAATCATTCGATGGCCTGAAAAAATTAAACCCGGAACCATTTCAAATTCAGTTGCAACTTCAATGGATTTACTACCGACTTTGGCCTCGATTACAGAAAACTCTCTACAAGAAAATAATATTATCGATGGCGAAAATATTGAACCTATTTTTTTCCAACCTGAAAATGATTTTCACCACAAACCGTTTTTTTACTATCTCCAAAACACCCTTTGCGCAGTTAGATCAGGACAATGGAAACTACACGTCGTCAGATCTGAGCGTACAAAAAATCGTACAGGAGGCACCGGAGGTTTTGGAACAAGAGCAGTTCTTAAGTCAACAAATGTTTTAGAACTTTATGATTTATCGAAAGATCCTCATGAAGATCACAATGTAGCAAGTGATAACCCTGAAATAGTCAAAGAGTTAAGTTTATATCTAGAGGATTGCAGAAAAGATTTAGGTGATGAATCTAAGGAAATCCAGGGATCAAAAAGACGTTTGCCTGGGAAAGTAAATAATCCAGTACCTTTAACTACATTTGACCCCAACACACCAGTAATGTGGGCGGAATATGATATTGACGAATATGGATAAATTCACTTTTTGAACCAATCCTATCTAATTTGTTTAAGACTCTGACATGCGATCCCAAATTGCCACTTTGTCATCAGTTCTGTTAATTCCATCAAATGGCACATGGAAAAACCCATCACTTCCAGCATATTCAGCCACTTGATCTCCAACACCTAGGAGATATGCGGCTAAGGAAGTGAGAGACAAAGCCTCCAAACTATCGATTCTTGCATTGATATGGTTCTTACTTGGGACAAAAAACCCATTATGAAATCGATTTGAAAGAATATTCTGAGCAACTACACATGCTAACGATTCTAAGTCATTTTGGTTTCCCAATTTCAAAAGCTCCAATATTGCAATCAAACATAGCGGATCATCATTATTAGTTTTTAAGTTGGGATCTTTATCTGCAGTAATAGAACTTCCAAAATCTCCCAAATCATAGCCCTTAGCCATAATTCGAATAATGTCCCACAAGGATTCCTCATTTGATTTACTAAATCCGACACAATTCGATAAAAACAATATCGAACCAGGGGCAGATTTTTGTAAGCTTTCTTTAGAATAATAACCAGGACGTTTTATATCTTCAGGTGTCAATACCGTTCCATCAGTCAACATCGCTGAAACCTGATTTGTTCGACGATCATAAGCATATTCCGCGAACGCTTTAAGTCCATTAATATTGGAATCAAGCATTTTTTTCTTATAAGGACCAAATTGTTCAATAATTCCTAATTGTGATACGACAACATTCCCATAAATAGACTCACACCCTCCTCTTGTCAGCATTTTCCCCTCAAGGGCTCGATCGCCAAATTCTGCAGAAAATTGGTTCTTTGCACGATCTCCAAACATCGAAGCTGTCTTTATTGCATCCAAATCTCTGCCTTGGACATCTCTATCGGGGAAAGCCTGGGCAAAATCTGAAATCGAAAGAAATTGATCCGGATTTAATTCTCTGATTGGTTGAGTATATTGATAAGCACCTAGCCCTGTATTAGGGTCCCTCGCATTTTCATATTGTTCCCACAAACGAATCCCCCACTCCAATGCTCCTTTATCATGTGTGAATTTATACAAATGTGCAGCAGCATAGATTAAATCACTTCCGATATTAATAAAAGTGAGTCCTTTACCCTCAAAAAATGAGGCCGGATTAGACCAATTACTCTCCCACAAATCTCCCAATGGAAGATCATAAGATCCATGTCGATTCATATCTAAATTTGACCAATCCAAAACATGTGAATTCCACAGGGCCTTAATAAACTTTTCTGTGGCTAAAGGATCAACTTCCCACATTAAGTCATAATAAGGATAGGTAAGTTTAAACTCATGCTCTAATGCGCCTTGGTGTACTTCTCCGACAAAATTGCCCGTACTCAAATCGACGCAGGTATGTCCTCCCCATTTCAACAATCCACATTTCGAATCAATATGATCAAAATGATATTTGAAAACCTGTTCCGCATAATCTCTGTAGGTCTGATCAGATAAAATCGTGGTTAAATTTACCAACGTGCGCAAAAAATTCTGTTGGTTTGCTAAATTAGAAATTATCCATTTTTCACCATTTCGAA
>CAZWTJ010000022.1:0-22428 GCA_964637555.1 uncultured Dehalococcoidia bacterium
ATCGAGAACTATGTCCTCGGAATGTTCTAGTAGGTGCGAATTCTCCCAATTTGTGCCCAACCATGTTTTCAGTTATAAATAGCGGAACATGCCGGCGTCCATCATGAACTGCTATGGTGAGCCCTAACATTTCTGGCATGATAGTTGAAGCTCTAGACCAGGTTCTGATTACTTGCTGTGACCGGTTGGATTGAGCAGCCGTGATTTTACGTGCAAGTTTTTCGTCAACATATGGGCCTTTTTTAATTGATCTGGACATAATTTACTTTTGATACCTTCTTCTTACTATTAATCGATCACTAGATTTTTTGCGTCTGGTTCTATAACCCAAAGCGGGTTTACCCCAAGGGGTCTTAGGACCTGGCATTCCTATACCAGAACGTCCTTCTCCACCGCCATGTGGATGGTCTCGGGGAGACATAACACTTCCGCGAACTTCAGGTCGTCTTCCTATATGTCTTTTGCGACCAGCTTTTCCTAGTTTTGTATTCTTATGGTCAATAGCACTGACTTGACCAATTGTAGCCATATTTGTTGTCAGCACTTGTCTTGTTTCGCCTGAAGGTAAATTTATGAGAGTGTATTTTTCATCTCGTGCCATTACCTGCGCCGAAGTCCCAGCACTTCGAACAATTTGAGCGCCTCTCCCGGGGTATAGTTCAATATTGTGTACCGTGGTTCCAACGGGTATCGATTTTAATGGTAGTGAATTACCAACCTTAACTTCAGCATTTTCACCTGCCTGAATGATATTGCCTACCTTTAATCCATTAGGGGCTAGAATGTATCTCCAATCCCCATCCCGATATTTTATTAATGCAATTCTGGCAGAGCGATTGGGGTCATATTCTATAGAGTGAACTGTGCCAGGAACATCAAACTTATTTCGTTTGAAATCTATTTCACGTAATCTTCTCTTATGACCACCTCCACGATGGCGTACGGTTAATCTCCCATTTCGACTTCTTCCACCATGTTTCTTTAATGGTTTCAGAAGAGATTTTTTAGGTTTTGAAGTAGTAATATCTTCAGTTGTCTGCTGGACCATACCTCTTTGGCCAGGAGTTAAAGGTTTTCTTATCTTAAGTGGCATTTACCTAAACCCCCTCAAATATGGTTATACTTTGGCCGTCAGCGATAGTGACGATAGCCTTTTTACGAGAAGGCTTGATCGAAAATCTTGGACCGTATCTTTTACGTTTCCCACGAATATTCATAGTGTTCACATGAACTACATTCACTCCGAACGCTTGTTCTACAGCTTTTTTGACTTGCAATTTGGTGGCAGAAGGTAAGACTTCAAATGTATACCTGTTCGAAGATTCCATTATTCGGGTACTTTTTTCTGTTACCACAGGTTTTCGCAGTATGTTATAAGAATTATGATCCATTATTAGTTACCCTGTGTTTCTGTAATAGAGTTGTCTGGATTTTTGAACCTCTGAAAATTTCCGCCCCATAAACTCTCAATATTTCGGATTGAATCCAAAGTTGCTACTATCGATCGAGCGTTTAATAAGTCTAAAGGATTTAAGGCAGAAGATGGCAAACATCTAACTTTTGGTATGTTATTAACAGTCTTATATAGAGTTTTTTCTTCACCGTCTAATACCATTAGAGTAGAAGGTTCAACATCTAATGTTTTGAGCAAATTTAACATTGATTTAGTTTTAGGATTTTCAATCCCTATTTTATCTAATATCGTGATGCGGTTTTCGCGTGCTTTGTCTGACAAAACTATCTTCAGGGCTTGTCTTTTAACGCGCTTGGGAGTTCGTTGAGAATAATCCCTTGGTGAAGGACCAAAAGTTACGCCCCCTTTTCTCCATAATGGAGAACGGATTGATCCTTGCCTAGATCTTCCTGTATGTTTTTGAGGTCTAGGTTTCGCACCACCTCCCGAAACTTCCGAACGGGTTTTCACTTTGGCTGTACCTTGTCGTTTATTTGCAAGTTGAGCCACAATCACCTGGTGGAGCAAGGCTTGGTTCATGTCAGCATTGAAAATGTCATCTTTCACTTCAACACTACCCAGATTCTCACCATTAATATTTTTGAGAGTTAGTTCCATTAATTACTTACCTCTCTTTGACAGTAAAAGTAAACCCTGCCGTGAACCAGGAACAGCACCTTTGACAAGTACCGCATTTCTTTCAGCATCGACTGAAACCACTTCAAGGTTTCTGACGGTCACTTTTACATTTCCCATATGACCCGCCATTTTTTTCCCCTTAAGAACTTTGCCTGGAGACGTGCCTGCGCCAATTGACCCGGGAGCTCTATGGCGATCAGATTGACCATGTGTTTTGGGACCACCTTTGAAATTGTGTCTTTTGACAGTGCCTTGAAATCCTCGTCCTTTAGTAATTCCGGTGACGTCTAGACGTTCACCGGGTTCAAAGATAGAAGCATCAAATTTATCGCCAAGAGTTAGGTCGTCTGTACCCTTGGAGCGGACTTCGCGAAGATATCTGAATAATTCATTGGAAGATTTCTTGGTGTGCCCAATTTTTGGTTTTGTAGATTTCTTAGTAGTTCCAATTCCTAATTGAACACTTTCATAACCATCAATGGCAGCTGATTTTATTTGGGTAACTGTACACGGAGAGACCTCAATTGCAGTGACACAATCGGCAGATCCGTCTTCACGGAAGACTTGTGTAGTCCCAATTTTTTTCCCTAGAATTTGTGTAATTGGCATTTGAAGATCTCAGTTTAAGTTTTAATAGTGACATCTACCCCAGCAGGGACATTTAATTTCGTAAGAGAATCAATAGTTCTTGCTTCGGGGTTGTCTATGTAAATCAGACGATTGTGGGTTCGGATTTCGAAGTGTTCACGTCCTTTTTTGTGGACGTGGGGTCCTCGAATTACACAAAACCTTTTAATGGTTGTTGGGAGAGGGATAGGTCCAGAAACTCTAGCTCCGGTACGCTCAGCGGCTTCAACAATTTGAGTTGCAGACTGATCAAGAATTCGATGTTCGAACGCTTTTAGAATAATTCTTAGTCGATTTTGAGTTACCATCTTAAAAAATTTCCCTATTCATTCTTTTCGATTATTGATGCAGATGTTTCTTCATATTGATGGAATTCAATCGTGTAAGAAGCTCTACCTTGAGTTAGTGATCTTAGAGTGCTGGCATATCCAAAGCTTTCTCCGAGCGGGATAGTTGCTGTGACGATTTGTGTGTCATTTTCGCCTTCAAGTCCGCTAATTTGAGCTCGGCGTCTACCAAGGTCTGAAAGGACGTCACCAATGAATTCCTCAGGAGTTATAACCTCTAGAGACATGACAGGTTCCAGCAGCGCCATTTTGCCGCGGGACATTGCTGATTTTGCGGCCATTGAGCCTGCGATTTCAAATGCGACCTTAGATGAGTCAACATCATGGTAACTGCCATCCAGAAGAGTGATTTTAACATCTAAAACAGGATGTCCAGAAATGGGTCCAGTTTTCAATGCTTCACGCACCCCATGCTCAACTGAAGGTATGTATTCAATTGGGATATTTCCTCCGACGACTTTGCTTTCGAATTCGACCCCTGTTCCTCTATCAAGTGGCTCGAGTTCTAATATTACATGGCCATATTGCCCATGACCACCAGATTGTCTGACAAATCTGGCTTCGGCTTTTGTCAATGCTTTTAGAGCTTCTCGGTATGCAACTTTTGGTTTTCCAACGTTTGAATCTACGCCATATTCTCGACGCATTCTATCAACTGCTATTTCTAAGTGTAATTCACCCATTCCCGACATAACAGTTTGAGCAGATTCTTGGTCAAAAGAAACTTTGAAGGTGGGATCTTCATCGGCCATTTTATATAACGCATCACCTAGTTTGTCTTGGTCACTGCGTGTTTTGGCTTCGATTGCCATAGAGATAACAGGTTCAGGGAAGCTAATTTGCTCAAGAACTATAGGGTTGTCTTGGTCGCATATCGTGTCCCCGGTAGTAGTATTTTTCAGCCCAATCGCAGCTACAATGTCACCCGCACGAATAGTTTGGATGTCTTCGCGGTCATTTGCATGCATTTTCACTACTCGTCCCAGTCTTTCACGAATTCCTTGAGTAGAATTAAATACACTTGATCCAGATTCAATCGATCCAGAATATACCCTAAGGTAGACAAGCCTACCAATGAAAGGATCTGGAACTGATTTAAATGCTAACGCAGAGAATGCAGCATCACTACTGGATTCACGGGTTATTTCGATATCTTCTTTATAACCTTTCCCGCTAATGGCAGCAATGTCTTTTGGAGAAGGTAAATAATCTCCTATTGCATCAAGGAGAGGGGGAATGCCTTTGTGTTTTAGTGCTGTTCCGCAAAGTACGGGCACGATTTGATTAGTAATTGTCGCGACCCGAATTGCAGATTTTAAGTCGTCATTGGAAATAGTCTCACCATCAAGATATTTCTCCAATAAATCGTCATTTACTTCTGATACTTTTTCAATTAATTTTTCCCTGTATTGAGTGAACTCCTCCATCATTTCTGTAGGAATTTCCTCAACTTTAATATCATCGGTAATTTCTTCAGGGAAGAAAATTGCTTTTTGATCAACTAAATCAATTACTCCTGAGAAGTCGGCTTCTACCCCGATAGGAATCTGGACAGGGACAGGATTGGCTGAAAGCCTATTGATGATACTATTAATGGTACGCTCAAAAGATGCTCCAACTCGATCCATTTTATTTACAAAACATATACGAGGAACATCATATTTATCAGCTTGTCTCCAGACTGTTTCAGATTGCGGCTGAACTCCTGCAACAGCATCAAATACAACCACACCACCATCTAGAACTCGTAAACTCCGCTCAACTTCGGCAGTGAAATCAACGTGTCCCGGGGTGTCAATGATGTTAATCGAGTAAGACTTCCAATCTGCTGCAGTAGCGGCGGATGTGATAGTGATTCCTCTTTCACGTTCCTGGTCCATCCAATCAGTGACAGTTGTACCGTCGTCTACACCACCAACCTTATGGGTTATTCCACAGAAAAACAGCACACGTTCAGTGACAGTGGTTTTACCTGCATCGATATGTGCGATAAAGCCAATATTTCTAACGTTTTCTTGAGAAATGTTAGAAGACGTTTTAAATTTAGGAGAGTTTGATGTTGCTGGTGTTACCATTTGTAGTGTGCGAATGCTCTATTCGCCTCCGCCATTCGATGTAATTCTTCTTTTCTTCTGACTGCCGCGCCTTGATCGCGCGCGGCTTCAATTAATTCTTGGGCTAGCAATTCTTTCATTGCCGAACCAGTTCGTCCTCTTGCGGCAGTAATAATCCACCTCATTGCTAAAGCAGATTTCCTTGACGGGAGAACTTCTGTAGGAACTTGGTATGTTGCTCCTCCAACTCGTCTAGACTTTACCTCCAACTGGGGAGTAGCATTTCTTACAGCCATAAGGAATACTTCCAGCCCTGGACGATTCATTTCTTGTTCAGCTAAATCTAATGCGCCATACACAATTCTTTGTGCAGTGGTTTTTTTCCCGTTTAGCATTACCCGATTGATGAAGCGACTTAAATCTTCGCTACCGTATCTCGGGTCGGCTTTTACGGGTCTTATTTCTGCTCTTCTTCTTCTAGCCATGATTGGATCCTAAGATTTTTTTGCACCGTATTTGCTACGGCTTTTTTTTCTTCCAGATACACCTGCAGCGTCAAGCGCGCCACGAACGACGTGATATCGAACACCAGGGAGATCTCTTACTTTTCCGCCTCTTATGAGTACTAAGGAGTGTTCCTGTAAGTTATGTCCCTCGCCAGGGATGTACGCGGTGACTTCCATACCATTAGTTAATCTTACCCTTGCTACTTTTCTTAATGCAGAATTCGGCTTTTTGGGAGTTTGAGTCCTGACTTGTACACAGACTCCTCTGCGTTGAGGGGAACCTGAGTCGACGCTCATACGATTCTTTAAAGAATTGTATGAATATCTCAAAGCGGGCGACTTGAATTTCTTAATTCGCCTTCTTCTAGGTTTTCTAACCAATTGATTAACTGTAGGCATAGGTCATTCCTGTATAATTTGCTTGGGATAATAAATCAAGCTTTACGCTCTAGGCGCAAGTAGAAAGTTTACTTGATATAAATTTGCATGTCAACCTACAAATGGGGCTATTACTTACTTTTGTTAAACCCAAATTTGTAACAGAAATTGTTTTCATAAGTCAGTCTTTTTGGGCGCGCGAACTGTTATTACCAACGATGCAGCCATTCCATATAGTACTATCATTATCCACCAAGCGATTTGGTAGCTTCCGGTAGTCTCGAACATGTAGCCAACGATAGGGGGGCCGATTCCCGCACTCACTAATAATACTGGCATTGTGATTCCTCGGATCGCACCTAGGAAGTCTCTCCCAAAATAAGCTGCAAATATATATCCTGTAACAATCATGTTTGCTCCAACAGAAAGCCCAAAAATTCCGCTCGACGCAAACACTAACCAATTGGGACTGCCAGATGTATTTGATGTTAGTAGCATAAGTAACAATGCCAAGATGAAGCCACTATACGAAGCAGTTGCGATGTATCTTATTGGTAATTTGTCAGCAATCCATCCTGACAATATAGCCATGAATGCAGCTCCCGCCGCATCTAGGGAAAATGCAAAAGCAACAGTTCTTCCGTCATACCCACTATCTATCCAAAATGGAATTCTGTGAACTCCTGCGCCACCTTGTGCTAGACCAACTAGGGCAAATATCATTGTGAGCATCCAAAAAGTTTTTGTATGGAGTGCATCCTTGAGGGTCCAAGAAATTTCGTCGAGGAGATTTTCATCTTTTTTTGTTGGATGAACTATTAAGTTGTCTTGTATTTGTTCCTTGGTGGAGTCACCATCAATTTTAAGTCCCAAATCCTCTGGTCGACGTCTCAGGAAGATGGCGGAGATTGGAATGGTAATCACCATGAAAACGATAGCAAGTATAATCCAAGTGTTTCTCCATCCAAGATTTTCAATCAATATTTGGGTTGCAGGTAGCATTACTATTCCACCTAGTCCCAAACCTACAGATGCTAAAGCTATGGCTATACCACGTTTTTTGAAAAACCATTTTGCAACAGGGACTGATGTAACTAGTCCTCCAGGGGCAGCCAGTCCTGAAAGCCCAATAATTCCGAAAAGTACTATTAGCTGCCAAGATTTTTGAGAAAAACCAATGAGTACCATTGAAAAACCAATTATAACTGCAGCGACGACGATATATAACCTAGGGCCGCGTTTATCGATGATTTTCCCAACAAAATAACTTGCCGCTCCTCCAGTAAATCTTCTTGCGGTATCCATCCATCCGAATGTTGTTCTACCGATGTTAAGATCTGATTCCATAAGAGGAATAAATAGTCCGAAGTTTAGATTGCCGGTTGCCATCCCGGCAAAATTTATTAAAGCCATTGATGCGACGATAATCCAGCCATAAAAAATGCGTTTTGGTCTGCGCGAAGACATCTATGAAGAGATTCCCAATAGATTTCCAACAGCTTTAGTGCGAATTCTGACAGCATTGCTTGGAAGATACGTTAAAGGTATTTCTTCAACCTCGACTATTTCCACTGTTTTTGGATCGCCGCCAGCAGAAATGGCTTTGTTTATGGCTTCATTTTGAGCCATATCCATAGCTTCTTGCCGCGTAAGTTTATCCAGTGAGTAAACATTTTCGACCTGACCACCAACTTGAGCTATCGCAGCTCCTATTGCATTGGCAATATCACCATTTTTTGGTCGAATAACTGAAGATGCCCCATCTAATTTGTCACTTAATAGAATACTGCCCCCACCGACAAGGATTACTGGTACCGGTTCGGCATTTAGTTTAATTTGGTCGACGGTAGTTTCTATGCGTTCTTTAATCAAATTTGTAACTTGTTTTACTGTTTTTGGATCTAGGTTTTTAACGTGATCAGGATTACCTAATTTTGCCATTTTACTTGCCACAATATAATCGGTGGATGTAGGAGTGTCGCCACCAAAAACTAGAGCCTTTTCTAGCAATTTAAAACCGACACTTTTGGGTCCTATTTCAATGGGGTCTGTTTTGATGATGCTTCCTCCCCCGATGGCTATTGATATTACATCAGGCATTCTAAAATTAGTTCTGGCTCCACCTACTTCCACGGCAATAGAGGCTTCTCTTGGGAAACCATTGATTAATGCTCCGACGTCGGTTGAAGTTCCTCCAATGTCTACTACTATTCCGTTTGAAGTTTTAGATAAAAAAGCAGCTCCTCTCATACTGTTTGTAGGCCCTGATGCGATAGTAAAAACAGGATAACGTGTTGCGAACTCCGCATCCATTAGCGTTCCGTCGTTTTGACTGAGGAACAATGGGGCATTAATGCCTTGAGACAGCAATGCTTTTTTAATCCCAGAAATTGTTAGTTGAGCATTCTTACTTAAGCTAGCGTTCAATGCACCAGCATTTTCACGCTCAAGTATACCTATTCTTCCGATTTCTGATGATAAAGTAATGTCTATTTCTGGCAAAGCTTCTTTAATTATTTCTTGAGCTGCTTTTTCATGAGAGTTACTGACTGGAGAAAAAACTCCGCTTATAGTTAGGGCTTCAATTCCAGTTTTCTTCATTTCATCGACAGATTCTAAAATAGCCTTTCGATCAATTGATGCTATTTCTCGTCCATCGAATTCGTGTCCGCCTGGAACTAAAAAGTGAAATCCTCCGATTGCTGTTTTTAGATCTTTTGGCCAATCAATTAATGGAGGTAACAATGTTGTTGCGGGAAGACAAAGTCTTAATACTCCAGTGGGAGCTAACCCGCGTTTTTCTAATAACGCATTAGTGAAGTGGGTGGTTCCTAACATTATTGCTTGGAGTCTATTAATTGTTTCTTTTGGGCCATCTTTGATTACTGATTCAATGGAAGTTAAAATTCCGGAAGTAATATCAGAAGTTGTAGGACTTTTCATTTGTGCAATGAGATTTGTACCGTCCATCAAAACTGCATCAGTATTTGTTCCCCCGACGTCGATTCCTATGCGCATTTTGCCCTCAATCTTAGATTTTATGTGTGTATATTAAGTGGTATGAAGTCATCTTCATAGCCAAATGCTTTTGGTCCGATTACTTTAAGAGCTTCGGGTCGGGTTAAAAGCTCTGGTGCTGGTATACCCAAGACGGAAACTCGGAATCCGTATCTTAATAATTCAGTAGTTATTGGTTCGCCACGTTCTGTGTCGACAATACATATTAGATCTGGGACAGTACATACTGTGTTGCCAGAGATTTTTGCGATCAGGTTTTCATTTTGGAATTCGATCTCCATAGTTTGCCCAAAGAAAGAATTCATACCTTCAATTGAAAGATTCCCTCTAGTGAAACCTCCAATAATTCGTCGTTCTACATCTATTATTTTGCCTTGGAACAGTATTACTCCAGGGATAGTTTTGAATATTGCACTGATCGGATCGGTTTTATTGGTTTGAGACTTTAGGATAGATTCGCCTAAGTCTTTTGCCAATGTCATTGTGTATGGAATGGCAGTATGTTGAACTTCTATGGAAGTCATTGGAGCGAATGCCCATGTTGCAATTGAACCCATTTGCACACATACAGCTCGACTCATTTTTTCCATCCATGTTGGACTAATTGCATTCGGAAATACTGAAACATTCCCTTTTTCATCACAAATAATTGTGGGGTTATGACTAACTCCAAACATGAAGAATGTAATCATTTGTAGTTCGGGGAATGCCCTACCCATCCCATCCGCATCAACAATTGGCAAGTTCGCTATAGCACCGGCTATAATTGGTTCCATCGAATTCCCACCACCGATTTCTCCAGCAATTAATGCAGTAGCTTTTGTATTCGTTTGTTTTTCCATTGCCCTTAATGCTGTATAGGAGTCAGTACCTCTAATTTTTTCTATGTCAACAGTTGGGGCTCCAATTCCACCTACACAGACAATCTTGTCGTTATCGGTCAATTCTTCTGGAAGGAGAACTTTTACGGGACCATATTTTCTAATCACTTCACGAGCACGTAACAAACCTATGTATGGATTGAACCCCCCTCCAGTTCCGAGAATTCCGGTACCGAGCGCAATCGCTTCTAAAGATTCTTCAGTAATTTCCCACATAATTAGCCTAATAACATTTTAGTTGTTTAAAATTGATGGATAGAGATCGGAACCGGTTTTTTGCAATCCTACTGTTGAATTGCATTTTTAGTCAACATTGCAAAAATTGTTCCTTGAATAATAGATTTGTGATATTATCGAAGACCGAACTCACTTAAGGAATGAAGATGGAAGCAAGAGACTTTGTCACGGTCGAAGACAATAGCAAAATAGAAGAGTTTAGGACAGGTGATACTGTTCGAGTGGGAATCAAGGTTCGTGAAGGCGAGCGAGAGAGGATCCAGGATTTCCAGGGTGTGGTGATTCGTAACCGCAAAGGTGACTCGGATGGTTCATTTACTGTTCGCCGTGTGAGTTTTGAAGTTGGTGTAGAAAGAACCTTTCTTAGAAGATCTCCAATGATCGATAGTGTGTCGGTTGTAAAACGTGGAAAAGTTCGACGCTCGAGGATTTATTACATCAGAGGACGTTCTGGCAGATCGGCTAGAATCAAAGAACGCAGGTAGACTGATTACTTTTCGCAATTGAATGTCCTTTGACTTGTGAGGCACATTTCATGTTTGCACACGTTGCTGTGGATTTCCAGGCTTGGCGAGACCGCACTTTTATATACTCTGTACCAGAAGATTTTGATCTTAAGATAGGTCATCTTGTTGTCGTCCCTTTTGGCAAAAGGTTTTTACAAGGGTTGATTATGGGTTTTTCTGAAGTTTCAGAGGTTTCACATACACGCTTGATAGATTCAATAGTTTTCGAAGAACCTATACTTGACCCTCCTAGAATTGAGTTGGTGAAATGGCTCTCAAATTATTACAAAGCTTCCATATTCGAGTCTGCTGCATTGATGTTTCCTGTTGGTATTCGTGCAAATCACAAAGTGGAGATTCGTTTTGTTCAAGCATTGCCGATCCAGGAGTTGCAAAGGCTTAGTGATTTAGAAAAACAGATTCTAGATTTCTTAATTGATAAAAAGCGATTAAACTCTGATCGATTGTACGAATTATTTGGATCAGGTTCTAGAGAAGCGGTTAAAAATCTTGAAACTAAGAGTGCCATTAAATTGGTAATGGTCGATAGTCGAGCTTCAGTTAGAACTAAAAAGATCGAAATGGCAAGACTGAATTCGGATTACGAAACTGAAATAATTGATTGGATTTCTGATAGTGCGAAATTTGCTAAGGCCCCCCGAAGAGCGGAGATTTTGTTTCGGTTGGTTGATTTCGAAGACCCGGTTAAAGTGTCCATTTTAAGAAAAGATCATGGGAACTCAGCAGTAAACTCGTTGTTTAAACTTCAATGGTTGCAAAAAGTTGATGAGATTGTAGAAAGAGACCCGCTTTCTAATCTTGACGTTTCTGATTCAAAAGAACTGCAACTAACTAGTGAGCAAGAAGAAATCCGTCGAACTATTAAACATGAATTGGAGAATAATAAACGACCGTTACGACCTATTTTGTTACATGGTGTAACTGGAAGCGGGAAAACTGAAATATATCTTAAATCAGTTGAAGATTGTTTAGGGGTTGGAAAATCAGCAATTATTTTAGCTCCAGAAATAATCCTTACTCAACAAACTATTGAAAGGTTTAACAGTAGATTTCCTGGTCAAGTAGCTCTCCTACATAGTGGTTTGTCAGAAGGAGAACGATTTGACCAATGGTGGAAGATACGAAATGGAAGAGCTCGGGTGATAGTTGGGTCTAGAAGTGCTTTGTTTTCTCCAGTGAAAAACTTGGGTTTAATTATTCTTGATGAAGAACATGAGTGGACATATAAACAAATTGATTCCCAACCCAGATATCACACGAGAAATGTTGCCAAACGAATGGCTGAGATTTTTCAATGCTCATTAATTTTAGGTAGCGCATCCCCTGATCTTGAAACAAATTATTTGGCAGAAATTGGATCATACAAAAAGTTGGAATTGCCCAAACGTGTTGTTTCGATCCCTAGTGGACCTGATTTGAAGGTGATTGAAGGCTCTTTCCCTGATGTGAGTGTTGTAGATATGCGAGAGGAATTGCGATTGGGGAATGATTCGATTTTCAGCGAGAAATTAATTTTGGGAATTCAAAGACGGTTGGATGCAAATGAAAAGGTTTTATTGTTTTTGAATCGCCGTGGTACTGCTTCATATTCCTTATGCAAAAGTTGTGGCACATCAGTTGAATGTGCAAGATGTGATATTACATTGACACCACATAGATCTGTAAAAGGGATGATCTTGATTTGTCATTATTGTGGATATAGGCGTAATGTGCAAAGCGAATGCCCGAACTGCTTAAAACACAAAATGGATTTTTATGGGCCGGGGACACAAAATGTTGAGCAAGAAGTAAAGAATTTATTTCCAGGGATTTCAGTGTTGCGTTGGGATAGTGATGTGACCCGACGTGCCAAGGATTATTTCAATTTGCTGAATGAGTTTCGAAAAAGCGACTCACAAGTTTTGGTAGGTACCCAGATGATAGCTAAAGGATTACATTTTCCTGAGGTAACGTTGGTTGGAGTAATTTTAGCTGATTTGGGACTTAACATTCCTGATTTTAAAGCGCCAGAGCGTGCTTTCCAGTTACTTTACCAAGTTTCTGGTAGGGCTGGAAGAGGCTTAAAGAAAGGAGAAGTAATTGTTCAGACGTTTCAGCCTGACAACTATGTGATTCATGCTGCATCGGATCAAAACTATCAACAATTTTATACGTCTGAATTAGAATTTAGACGGAAAAATTCCAATCCGCCATTTTCAAAACTTATTAGACTTTCTTATTCACATGCAAATAGATCCCGAGCGGAGAAAGAATCATTCCGGGTGGCAGATTTCATTAGGATTGAAAGAGATAAGGCGGGATTTTCAAACATCGAGATTTTAGGACCTACTCCTGGTTATCCATCTAGAATGCGGGGAAAATTCAGATGGAATATTGTTTTAAAAGGATCCGAACTTCAAAACTTTTTTTCTACGATAGAGATCTCTCAAGGGTGGGTTGTTGATGTTGACCCAGTTTCAATAATCTAGAAAATCAATTTGCTTCGAATTGATTCGAAGACGAATCTATATCAACATCTTTGTGTAAATATGCAATGATTGCAGCGATTAATATTGTAATTACTACCATCATTACTGTGGCTTTGAATGCTTCCCGAATAAATGGCTGTCTATCAATCGCAGAAATCACAGTAACACTTGCTGGGAGTAATATTGCAAACATTGCTGAAGATATTGTAGCCCCGAGCCCGTGCCCAGATTCCCTAGTTGTTTCTAGCATTCCAGATGCAAAACCTCTGTGTTTCAAAGGAATTGCGTTCATCACCGTTGCGTTGTTAATTGTGTTGAACACAGAAGTACCCAAACCTACAGGAAGCAGTAGTAGAGGCATTACCCAGAATGGGACTGACAACGAAACTAACCCTAATAATAAAAACCCTGTAGAAATAAGAATCAATGCACCAGGGCGCAATAATTTCCATCGATATTTATCATAAAATGTTCCAGCTATGAAGGGTATTGACATTCCAAGTAATTGGTTTGGGAAAAGAACGAAAGTTACCCAAAGAGGAGACCTTCCAAAACCTTGCTCTACAAGTATAGGCACAAGGGTCATTGTTGCCATCATGGAGCCATGGAATATCATATTTGCGATTAGGGCAAGCGAAAAGTATTTTCTTTTGAATTGTTTTAGGTCAATTAAAGGATTTTGAATTCTGGTTTCAGCAAAAATAAATAACCCAAGCAAAATAATAAATAGTGCATGCATTGGTAAGTGATATTTGATTGCATCTGAGGAGGTAAATGATTCCTCTCCGGTATGTAAGTGATTTCCCGAGAGAAGTAGAACGGCTACAGTTAAAGCTAGTAAAAGACCCCCCACTAAATCTACTCTGATTTTTGTAATTGGAGTAGAAAGGTTTTTAAAGCTTAGTAGTGGGAAGGCAAGAAAAAGGCTTATAAGCCCTATCGGAACAAATGAAAGGAATACCCATTTCCAACTAAGAAATTGGAGAAGAATCCCAAAAATGGCTAGTCCTATTAAACTTCCAAACCTAGCCCCCATTACAGGTATTGCGAAAGCTCGACCTCTTTCATCATTGTTGAAAGTTGCTGCTAGAATAGAGTGTGCATTACCTAAAATCATTGCCGCACCAATCCCCGTTAAAGCTCGCATCGCTATAATCTGCCAAAGATCTGTTGAAAGAGTGATCAGGCCAGCTCCAATTGTTGTAACAATTATCCCTGAGACGAATACTCTAGAATGACCAAATCTATCTCCGAATCTTGCCATAGTCATCGAAAATCCACCTAAAGTGATTAGATATGCGATAACTATCCAAGTTGTCTCAGTAAGACTACTTCCATAATGTCTGGCGATACTTGGTACTGATAATGCTATCGGAAGACTGGAAATCTGAATTAGGATTTGAGCACTAGTAACACCTATAAGGACGCGACGTCTTTCAGGAGTATCAATTATATCTAGGATTGCATTCCACATTTTGGGTACCCTAACTCGTTAACAACATGTCAACTGCAAGAAAGTTAACATATGGAGAACATAAAATGAAAGTGTGATTGAATAAGTAGAGCATTTATTTACTATGCTATTATTGTTGTGGATTTAACCCTCTGAAATGTAGAGTTGGAATTGGAACAAAAACTTGGAATAGAAATGTGTGGGATTACCCACTTTTTCACTAAGAATAATTCTGAATTTGTTGCGTTGAAAGATGTTTCAGTGAATGTTGGCTTAGGTCAAGTAGTTTCTATAATTGGGCCAAGTGGTTGTGGGAAAAGCACTTTATTGAAAATTGCTGCCGGAGTTCTGGAGCCTACTTTTGGGACAATAAATGTTCATGGCTTGTCTCCCTATGAAATCCAGGAATCTAATCAGATGGGGATTATTTTCCAAGATCATTTGCTTCTTCCATGGTTAAATGTTGAACAAAATATAAAATTATTAATTGAATCCGGGAAGAGCGATTCGAAGGTTGAGTCAAAATTACAATCTTTATTAAGAATGATTGGGCTTGAAAAGTTTAGTAAGTATTATCCTTATCAACTTTCTGGAGGCATGAGACAACGTGTTTCTTTGGCACGGGCCTTAATTTTGAACCCTTCAGTTTTATTTATGGATGAACCTTTGAGTTCGTTAGATGAGATTACTAGGGGGATAATGAGAGAAGAATTATATGAAATGCAGCAATTGTCAGGAGCGACAACGTTATTAGTAACTCATAGCATACAAGAAGCAATAATGTTGTCAGACAGAATACTTGTAATGGCGACAAATCCTGGTCGCATTAGTGAGTCGATTGATGTGAATCTTAGTGGTTTGATAAGCAGAACGAATTTCCGAGACATTGAATTATCTGATGAATTCCATGCAGTTTTCCTGAAAGTGCGGGAATCCTTACAACTAATTTCACAAATTGAGCTGACTCCAAGAGTTTAAAAATGTTTAATGGTATTTCGAAGAAAATCAGTTTAAGATTTGGATTGTTTGAAAGAGATTATTGTTCGAAGTTCTCCAACTTGATTTATCCTTTGGTAGCTTTGGCGCTGCTTGTCATTATTTGGGAAATATTAGTTTATATTTTTTCTGTACGTTCCTATATTTTGCCTCCCCCATCGTTGATTTTTAAAGAATTGTTTTTTGGGGGAAATGAAGTGGATTCTGGCATTGGCTACTATTTAAACCATGGATTTATTACTCTTTTGGAGGCGGTTTCTGGGTTTATGATTGGATCTGTCGTTGCGTTTTTGCTGGCTAGTATTATGGTTCATTCGAATTTAATGGATCGTACGATTTATCCTTTAGCAGTTTTGGTAAAAGTAACTCCACTGGTCGCAATAGTTCCATTGTTTGTGATTTGGTTTGGTTTTGGATTGGTTCCCAAAATTTTAATTGCCGCGCTGATTACCTTTTTCCCGGTCATGATTAATTCTCTTATTGGTTTTCGATCAGTGAATCACGAGATACTAGATTTGTTTCATTCTGTTGCAGCTTCAAATTGGAAAGTGTTCCGCCGGTTACGAGTCCCAAGTTCCCTGCCGTACATTTTTGCTGCGCTCAGGATCGCTGCTCCTTTATCAGTAATTGGTGCAATAGTTGGTGAATGGTTCACGGGAAATGTCGGCTTAGGTTCCGTGATAGTAGTTGCGCATAACAATTTGGATATGCCTAAAGTTTTTGCTGCCGTTATTGTATTGGCATGTATAGGGATTGGATTGACCACCTGCATTATAATTTTGGAGAAATATTTGATTTTTTGGAAGGAGCTCTCTACTAATGATTAGTTGTGTAGGTTTTTGGGGAGGTGAATTAAATTGAGAATTGTCCCTCTGGTTTTGGCGCAGTTTGTTTTTGTATTTTTGATTTCAGCTTGTAGTAACATCAACAATTTTGCAGATAGCACTGATGACCAAATAGTGTTTATGGCAGGTTATAAGCCCCAAGCGAATTTGCCATTTGTGGTCGCGTACATGGCAAAAGAAAAAGGGTTTTTTAAAGATGAAAATTTGGATGTTGAAATTTTGCATGCAAATACAGGAGAACATTTACAGATGCTAATGGTTGGAGAAGTTGATTACACTACAGCTGCTGCTGAATCAGTTTTGAAACGTCGCGCTAATTCAGATCCGGAGATCCCGATTGTAGCATTGGCATTGTTTGGTCAAAAAAGCCAACAATCCTATGTTGCATTGGAGGAATCAAATGTAAAAAGCCCAAAGGATTGGGAGGGGAAAACATTCGGTTATAAAATTTCTGTCCCCCCCAATTATTTAGCGATACTAGATGCTAATCAGGTAAATAGAAATCAAATTAATGAAGTTCGAGTAGGTTTTGATCCTAGGGTATTGACTGAAGGTAAAGTCGACGTCCTTGCAGTTTTCAAATCAAATGAACCTAATACACTTCGGAAACTGGGATTTGAAATAGTTGAGTGGTCATCTGATGATTATGGCATTCCTGGAATGGGGTTAACTTATATTGCAACCCAAGACACGGTGGATTCGAAAAAAGATGTTACTAGGAGATTCCTTGCCGCAACAATAAAATCATTGCATTATGTAATTGATAACCCTGAGGAAGCATTAGAAGTTGTGATGCAATATGCGCCAAATGCAAACAGGGAACATCAAAAATTCATGCTGGCTACAGAAATTCGTGATTCTGCCGGACCGGTTACCGAATTATATGGATTGGGGTCCATGGGAGACAATCAATGGAAGACACTTTATGATCAGCTTTTGTATCATAAAGCCTTAGATGGTCCTTTTGATTACACAACTGCCTTTACGAATGAATTTCTAGAAGAGATATATCAAAACACAAAATTTAAGTAAAACTTGAGGTGAAAAATGAACTACGAAAATATTTTATATGAAAAAGATTCTCACATTGTTAACATCACTTTAAATAGGCCAAAGCGTTTGAATGCAATTAATCCCCCAACACAGGTTGAATTATGGCATGCATTGAACTTTTTTCAGAATGATAAAGATGCATGGGTGTGCATCTTGTCTGGATCTGGGGACAGAGCGTTTTGTGCCGGGGCTGATTTGAGATGGAGATCTGAGAATCCTGGCAAAAAGTTTCCTTTTGAAATTGATAGATATCAGGCGAATCCTACAGGGCCAGGTCCAATGGGAACATTGCCTACCGAGATTTGGAAGCCCATAATCGCTGCAGTCCATGGGTATGCTATTGGAGGAGGTATGGAAGTCACTATGCAATGTGATGTAGTTATTGCTTCTGAGGATGCCTTGTTTGGTTTGCCTGAAGTAAAGAATGCAGGCTCATTCCCTCCCTCAGGGGTTCTTAGATTGCCAAGGCAGATACCATTCAAGGTATCTCTTTGGATGTTAATGAGTGGAGAGTTTATGCCTGCTCAATATATGCATCAGATTGGTTACGTTAATCAAGTAGTTAAACGTGAAGAACTGAAAAGTACAGCTTTAAAGTATGCTGAAATATTATGTGCGAATCCACCTATCGGTGTACAAACCGCGAAGGAAGTAGCGATTCGATCGTTGGATTTGCCTATAGATCATCCTCCAACTGGTTGGCAGTATCTTTGGAATGGGCTTACTACTAAAATGAACAATTCTGAAGACGCTAATGAATCAAGACAAGCGTGGTTAGAAAAACGCAAACCAAATTATAAAAATAGGTAACAAATCCTCAAAGGAGTTCATTTTTATGACAAAACCAAGGATTGGTGTCATTGGTGCTGGATGGTGGTCTACAGATCATCATATGCCTAGCTTAAAATCATATGACAAAGTAGATTTTTGTGCTATTGCAGAACTCAAACCGCAAAAATTGTCTAAAGCTGCCAACCACTTTGAAATTGATGGGGCTTATCAAGATTATCATGAAATGATTTCAACTGAAAAATTGGATGGGGTGATCATTGCTGTACAACATTCCTATCACTACCAAATTGCCAGATATGCTTTAGAAGCCGGGTTACATGTTTTTGTTGAAAAACCCATGACTTTAGAGTCAAAACAGGCATGGGATTTAGTCCAATTAGCTGATTCTAGAAAGTTACATCTGATGGTTGGATATACTTATCATTTTAGTGAGCATGCACAAATAGCCAGACGTTTGGTTCAGTCTGGAGAGATTGGGGAGATCGATTTTATTTCTATTCTGTACACCTCTTGGGTAGAAGAGTATTTACGAGGGAATCCTCAAAAATACTCTGATGCATTTGAATTTCGGCTTACCGCACCTGAAATCGATTCTTATTCTGATCCAATCAATTCTGGTGGAGGGCAAGGGTTTCTTCAAGTTGTTCATCCTCTGGGAATGCTATTTTGGGTTACAGAATTGCGAGGAGATGAAGTTTTTGCATTTATGAATAATTCTGATTTGAAAGTTGATTTAATTGATTCTTTTAGTTTTCGTTTAAACAATGGTGCTATTGGGACAATAGGTTCTCATGGAGGTGCTACTCCTGAACAAACATTAGATCAGACTTTGATTTATTATGGTTCCAAAGGATTTATTCGACAAGATATTATTCACGGCAAATTGAGTATGCACCTAAAAAATGGAGAAGTTAAGGATTTTCCTGATCTGGAACCAGATGAAGTTTATAAATCGTTTTTACCTGCCAGATCTTTTGTGGATTTAATTGCTGGTGAAGGTGAAAATAAATGTCCTGGTTGGGTTGGAGCAAGGGCGATAGAATTTTTAGAAGCAGGATATAAATCTACTCATTCAAATCAATCTGTAAAAATCATTCTTTGAAATAGGGGGTCTAATGGAAAGAACAGGATTTATTTTAAAAGTTAAAAAAGAAAAATTAAGTGAATACAAAAAACATCACCAGGCAGTTTGGCCTGAAATGCTTGAGGCGCTTAGAAGAAGTGGCTGGTCAAATTATTCGATTTTTGCAACAGAAGATGGGACATTATTTGGTTATGTTGAGGCATCAGAAGATTTTCAAGCTTGCTTAGATGGAATGGCGAAAGAAGAAATAAATTCGAAATGGCAGAAATTCATGGAACCCTATTTTGAAAATCTTTCAGGATTACCTGATCAATCAATGTTGAAACTGGAAGAAGTTTTCCATACAGGATAGATTGTTTTCAAGTCTTATTTTATTTACCTGAAGTGAGGATTTATGCAACAAATAGAATTTGTCGACGCACATGTTCATTACTATGACATGAAGCATCCTGATTTGTTTTATGCTCACTGGCAACCTGGAGTACCTCATCCCGTTTTGGGACCACAAATACAAAAATTAGCTGAACGTAGTTACTTTGCTGAAGATTATATCGCAGAGACACGTTCTTCTAACGTCATACAGGCAGTGCACGTTCAGGCTGCGATAGGTTCAAAAGATCCAGTCAAAGAGACAGAATGGCTTCAAGAATCTTTCGAGCGTACAGGATTCCCAAATGCTATTGTTGCTCATGCTGATCTCAAACATTCAAATGTAGAAGATGTGCTACAAAGGCATTGTTCATTTGAGAACATGAAAGGTGTGCGGGATTTTTCAAATGGTGATTATTTGCTTGATCCTTCATTCAAAAAGGGGTTTTCTTTACTAGAAAAATTTGATCTGGTTTCTAGTATCGCTGCGGAATGGCATGAAATGACTAAGGTAGTATCACTTGCAAATGAATTTCCAAATATACAAATAGTACTGGATCATGCAGGGTTGCCAATGGAACGTTCGAAAGAATATTTTGAATTTTGGAGACAAGGGATTTTAGCGGCTTCAAAAGCAGAAAATATATATATTAAAATTTCTGGACTAGGCATGGGAGATAATCATTGGACTATTGATTCAATTCGGCCCTATGTATTACATTGCATAGATTCTTTTGGTCCCAGTAGAGTTATTTTTGCAACTAATTGGCCAATTGATAGTTTGTGGAGTTCTTATGAGGATGTTGTTGATTCGTACCTAGATATAATTCAAAATTTTTCTTCTGGTGAGAAAGTTGCAATGTTTTCTGCAAACACTAAGAACTTATACCGTATTTAATAAGGCAGCGAAAATTTTAAATTTCATTTAATTGGTGAATAAGTTGGTGATTGTGCATATGGCGATGTAATGTTCACATGTTTTCCTGTTTCTGAAGATTTGTGAATTGATTCCATTACATCTAATACATGGAATGCCATTTCTCCGTTAGCAAGCGGTGTTTGATCATTGTTTATGGCAGTTATCATTTCTGATAGACCGATACCTCTACCAGTAGAATTATGAACCAATGGTATCGATTCCCATGATTGTGTTTTTTCAGTTTTTAAAAATACCTCACCATCGAATTTATTAGGATCAGGCACTGAAATAGTCCCTTTAGTTCCGTAGATTTCAATTTTCGGTAGATTTGCATCCCAAATGTCGAAACTGGTTATTATTGATGCAATGGCATCTTTTTCAAAGTTGATTACGGAGGTTACATGTGTAGGCACTTCAACCTTTATTTGCCTTATTCTGTCAGGTTGGCTGGTAATTGTTCTTGAGGGGAATGATTTTTGTGTAGCACCAGCAACACGGGATATTCGTCCGAGTAAATAAATTAGTGCTGTGAGGTAATATGGACCCATGTCAAACATTGGGCCACCACCTTTTTGATAATAAAATTCAGGAGACGGGTGCCAATTTTCATGGCCATGGTTAGTCATGAAGGCAGTAGCAGCAATAGGCTTGCCGATTATACCTGTATCGATTAGTTGGCGACATGTTTGAATTCCTCCGCCCAAAAATGTGTCTGGAGCACATCCTACTTCCAATCCAAATTCTGCGGCTTTCCGTATAATTTCTTCGCCATCTTTTTTGTTGATTGCGAGTGGTTTTTCACTATAAACATGTTTGCCAGATTTCAAAGCAGCAATTGAAATTTCATAATGACTGTTCGGCACAGTTAGGTTAAGGATAATGTCAATTGTATTGTCGGAAAGGATTTCTTTTGTAGAAAGAGTTTTAGGTATTCCGTATTTTCGAGATTGGTTTTTGGCTTTCTCAATGTCAATGTCTGAGCATGCGACTACTTGAACATCGTTAATTTGTGAGAGGTTTGCAAGATATTGATTGCTGATGTGTCCGCACCCAATGATTCCAATGCTTCTACAATTCTTTTTATCGGTTAGCGGATTAGTATTTTCCATCAATTCCAATCCTATCACCTAGTAGCCCATAGTAGTCCACGTTTTGTAATTTCTAGAACCTCAGGGATATCGAAATCATCTGGTTTATGCCCGATGGAAGAATAAAACACTTTTCCTTTTCCCCAGTAACGTTTCCATATTACAGGCATTTCGCACCCTTGGATCCAAGGAGAGTTATAAGGGGCAATTTTACTAATTTTTTCCTCGCCTGAAAAAGAAGTTGTCGCTAAGACTTCATTGGTTGGATCAACATGCATATAGTACTGTTCGCTGAATACTTCAAAATCATCCAATCCGTGGGTTATTGGGTCTGAGGGAGATAGTATTTTTACTTTATACTTGATGATTCCTCCTGGATGTGCAACCCATTGACCTCCGACCATGAATTGGTAATTGACATTTTCTCGAAATGAGTCACCCATACATCCATGCCATCCTCCAATTCCCGTTCCATTGGCTATAGCCTCAAGTAAATTGGAGGTGTGTTTTTCAGGGAGTATTCCTTGAGTCCATATTGGTATGATCAAGTCCATTGAGTTTAATAGATTCGTATCCAAATAAATGTCTAAGGAATCAGAAATTGTTACGGTGTAATTCTGGGATTCTAGCCAAGGAGCAAATAACTCGGTACATTGTTTTGGTGAATGACCAGGCCAACCTCCCCATACCATTA
>CAZWTJ010000023.1:0-22197 GCA_964637555.1 uncultured Dehalococcoidia bacterium
ATGACTGGTTATGAATCAGCATATCATTATGTAAATCTGATCCTTCAGCTGTGTAACGAATAGCCATAGCACCACCTCGAACACCGCTACGATCATGCTCATATGTCTCCTTGACCTTCCAAGTCACAGATACCTGAGGATGATCTCTTAAGTTCTGTCCAACGCCTGCAAGATCATGTATTACCGGGATCCCAATCTCACTAAGATGAGATGCAGGTCCTATTCCAGACAACATTAATAATTGGGAAGACCCTATAGATCCTCCACTTAAAATAATTTCATCTCCATATACATTAAATACTTCTCCACCACTCTCTACCTCTACGCCAACCGCTCTTTTACCCTCAAAAAGCACCCTGTAAACAGTACAATCGCTTCGTAATGTTAAATTCAGCCTGTTACGAGCAGGATCTATATATCCTAACGCTGTGCTTTGTCGAACCGAATCGATCGTGTTAAAGGGTATTGGCCCAACACCTGTTGAATCAGGATCATTGTGATCTGCCGTATGCGGAAATCCAATATCCTGAAATCCCTGATCGAATGCAAGGGCATCTTGTGTTAATTCATTTTCAGGATTTCGCCTGACCCGAATTGGCCCGTCATGGCCATGGAAGTCTCCTCCCATATCAGTGTCATTCTCCAACCGATTAAATGCGGGCAGACATTTGTCAAAACTCCACTCATCGTTACCATTCGCTGCCCAAGTATCATAATCCTGAGGGTCGCCTCTTAAAAAAATCTGGGCATTGACAGCACTAGACCCACCCATCGCCTTACCCCTTGGAACTAACATCGGCCTGTCTTGCTCTTCAGTGGCCTTGGCAACAAAGAGCCATCGCTTAACATCACCAGGATGTGTCCACCAAGGTTTCTCATTCATTAATGCAGTTCGCTTGGGGCCAGATCCATATTTAAATTGATCCGGCAAAGTTTCAAAATCTGGATAATCGCTTCCTGCCTCCAGTAATAAAACCGACTTTGAGGAATCCTCACTAATCCGAGTTGCTATGATCGCGCCCGCAGATCCAGCGCCTACGACAATATAATCATATTTCATTTGACACCCTCTACTTTTGCTTCAAAGTCACCCGTCTGGATGCTATATGTTCAGGATTTTAGTGTCAATAAAAATCGTGTGTAATCCTCTAACTTCGTTTAATTAAATCTGCCATTCTTTCACCAATCATCATTGTTGGCACATTAGTATTACTTCTCGTACAATCGGGCATGATTGATGCATCTGCAACTCTTATTCCCTGTAGTCCGTGAACTCTTCCATATTGATTAACAACTGCCATGCCATCATCATAAGGGCCCATTTTGCATGTTCCTGAAATGTGATGACCTGTTGTTACTTCTCTCATCATCCACTCATCCATTTTTTCGTCTGAAGAAAGATCATCCCATGTCGGAGATCTTAGTTCACCTAAGAATTTTGCCATTGAAGGTTTTTTTGCTAATTCCAAACAAATTCTTAACTGTTCTCGAATCCTAGATCGGTCAAACTCATGATCTAACATGTTGTGATCTAAAAATGGTTGTACCTTCGGATCTGTGGATTGCAGATGTAATTCCCCTTGGCTTAATGCAAGGTATAAATGAGCTATCATAGTCAACCCGGGAGGGGAGTCAGAATACCCTGAAGTTCTAACGTGTCCAATACCGATAGAGCACATAATAATCATCATGTCATTACGTAGGCCTGATCCTTCAGCGGTATAACGACAAGAAAATTGAAATCCTACGGGTGGAATCTCTGGATCGTCACCTTTTGTGTTCCATGTTAAAAATACCGCAGGATGATCACGAAGATTCTTACCTACTCCTGGAAGAGAATGTACTACTGGAATACCCATTTCTTCTAGATGTTCCTGTGGTCCGACACCAGACAGTAATAAAATTTGAGGAGATGCCACAGCACCTGCACTTATAATAATTTCAGGTGCCTCATAGATCTTTATTTCATCATTTTGTTCAACTTCTACACCTGTAGCTTTTTTGCCATTGAAAATAACCTTACGTATCAATGAATTGGGCATAATGGTTAGATTATCCCGATCACGAGCCTGATTTAAATGACCCATGGCAGTACTAATCCTCACACCCATAGTACTGTTAAGAGGCAAAGGTCCAATACCTGTGGAATTCGGATTGTTGTGATCAGGTGCTTCGGGAAATCCGTAGTCCAAACATGATTGTCTGAATGCAGCCTGTTCTTTTGTCCATTCCTCAGGTTTAAACCTACTTGCTACAATAGGACCTTCAGTCCCATGAAAATCATCTGGAAAATCTGTGTCTGTCTCTAGCTTTCTAAAATAGGGTAGACATTTTTCATAGCTCCATTCGTCACTTCCCCATTTAGCCCATCTATCATAATCATCAGCTTCACCACGTAGAAAGATTTGAGCATTAATCGCTGAGGAACCACCAGTCACTTTGCCTCTGGGAACAGGCATATCAGTATATTTACTTGTTGCTTTAGCAATATATCCCCAATTATGCTCACTGCTAAGCACATCCTCAGATGCGCTAAAATACGAAGTCTTCACACCGTCCGGCAATGAATCAAAATCTTCGTAATCATTGCCTGCTTCCAGGAGCAAAACGTTTACATTTGAATCTTCAGTCAATCTGGAAGCAATAATGGAGCCTGCTGACCCAGCCCCCACAACAATATAGTCAAAACTCATTTCGTTCTACTCCGTAAACAGGTCAAAATAATTACATGAATTAGAAATATTTGGACGTATGATAATTCAGTTTTTATACCAATTCAATAAAAGATCGATAAACCCAGATAATTAATAAGGAACTATTGGAATTTGGCCGAAATTTGATCTAAAAGTTTTCGATCAGAATCTACCAGATTTTCGCGCACAAAATCTAGTATCCATGTTGGATTCTCAGAATCATCATCTATCAAAAGTTTTCGAACACATTCCAATTCTTCAGCATATGACATTTGGTCATGCACTAAAGGAAGAACAAAAGACTCTTCATTTTCAAAGTGGTCAAACTCCACCACTCTAAAATCGGAAATGCTCCTATAGAGATGCCTAAGACTCCTTCGCAGAATAGTCTTTTGACCTAATGCCTCAAGTATCACGGAATCAACTGTTCGTAATTGATTCATCAATTCCTCATGATTTTGATCATCCATTGCGAGAACATCTTCCATTAGATCTTTACGAGCATCTTTACCTATCTCTTCAAATAAATGCGCACTCATTTCCCTAAGATCGTTATGCTCTCCAACATTTTCTTTTAAAACCATTCTGCCATCTTGGAGTTGTTTCTCCTTTAGTGGTCCCGTCATATAATCATCTTCGGTCTGAACATGATAAAGCAAATGTTTGATCCAAATATCCAAAGATTGTTTAACATCATTTATAGTAGACCCTCCCGTTTCAACTTTGGATGCCAAATCTAAAGTATGATCGGAGTGACCCATAAAAACTTTATGCATCAAGTACATTGCCTCAATAGGACTTTCTAAAGTCTTTATCGCGTCATGGAATCCCATAAATCACAACCTGCCTGGAAATTCTATATCCAGGAAATTTTGAAATCGTTTCTTCTGAATTGTTGGCGAATTTTCTAATAACCAAGTTGAAATCCAACGAATATCAATGGCAGGATCCGACAAAATGTTTTTGAGACATTGCATTTCTTCTTTGCAAGATCTAAAAGCCTCAACAAAATCATTAAAATCCAAAAATTTGATTTTCAAATCTACTATTTTGGAATCTAAATAATTCTTGACTCTAGGAATTAAAACTCCATGCTTAATCTCGACATTCATAAATCCAAAAATTTCCTCTAAAGCTTCCATTACTGAATGTTTTGATTTCTCTAATAACATAGAAATGTCGTTTGTTTGTACGTCTTGAAATTCTTGAATCACATGGTGACTTTCAATATCAGAATAATTCATGAATATAGCAGTCCAATTCTGTAACTGAGTTTCTACTGATTTTATACTCTGATCAACTCCTACCCTATTAGTCTCATTCAGGCAATTGCCGAGACTAAATTCCAAAGCATCAGAAATTATTTTTAGAGAGCAGTACAAAAAACTTCCAATTTACATATTTATCCCGTTAAAAATGTTTACATCAGGTACTACTACACCCTTTTCAACCTTTTGGACTAACTCAACAATAGATTCACAAATTGGGGTTTCGACTCCAAGCTCATTACCTCGATTAGCAACATATCCATTAAGCTGATTAATTTCCGTTCGTCTTCCTTTCATCACATCCTGCGCCATCGATGGTCTACCTTCCCCCAATCTAACCGCATCGGCAGCCAATTGGGTCTTAATTTCTTCCATAACATTCATATCAGTCGACGCAGCTTGATAGAGCGAAGAATCTACTCCTGAAATTTTTTCCACATTCACACCTAAACTAGTCCCTGTATTTACAACTTCGGCAGCAATCCCAATTGATATCTCTGTGAGATCGGGGTCTTGTCGTAAAGCCTTAGAACCCAATCCGCTAGCAGCACACATCGGATTTGCCATGCAATTAACAGCCAATTTAGCCCAGCGGTGTCCCCAAATATTTGAAGAAATTTCACAAATCCCCACATTGCTTAAAATATTAGCAATAGCCTCAATCCTTGGTGTATTGATTCCAGAAGATTCGCCAATAATAAATGCGGTTTTTGATCTGTCACCTGTCCTCAATCCATGACCAGGTTCGTACAATCCAGCACCAAATGTCATCACGCAAGGCAACTCACGAGAAAAGCCAATAATTTCCGCAATCAAATCATCATTGATCCCATTTTGAGCAGAGACAATGATTCCATTAGGAGCGATATGGGGAAGAATAAAGTGAGTAGCCCATTCAGTATCATATGATTTTACGGCTAAGAAAACCAAATCAAACTGGGTTCCCAAAGAACTGACTTCTCCTAAATGGATTGATTTAACAGGCACATTAAATGAATCACCATCTTCATGAGTTATTGTCAGACCTTGAGATTTCATTTGGTCAATATGCTGTCCCCAATGATCTATCAGAGTCACATCGAGGCCTTCTTTGGTTAAGTGAGCTCCAATAACACTTCCAATAGCTCCAACACCTAAAATTGCAATTTTTTCAAACATATTAACCTCCAATCAATCATTTTACACATTATAGTGTTTTGGACAAAAAATGCATTTTTCAGTTTTAGGAAATAAACATCGCATCACCAAAACTGAAAAATCTGTATTTTGCACGAACTGCTTCAGAGTAAGCATCCAAAATAATCTCTCGGCTTGAAAATGCACTAACTAACATCATCAGAGTAGATTTCGGCAAATGGAAATTCGTAATCAATCCATCAACAACTTGAAATTTATACCCAGGCTTAATAAACAAATCTACCCAACCCGATCCACTACTTAATCGGCCATCTCCGGAAATTTGAGCAGCATTTTCTAGCAATCTAACAACAGTAGTCCCGACGGCTATTACCCTTCTTCCTTGATCCTTGGCAAGTCGAATTCTTTCTGCTGAATTTTTATCAACAGCCCAAAATTCTGAATGCATTTTATGTTCTTCCAGTCTCCCTGTAATTGGACGAAAAGTATCCCATCCAACATGAAGTGTCACAAACAGAGTTTCTACATTATTGCCTTGCAATCTCTGAATCATCTCAGAAGTAAAATGCAATCCTGCAGTAGGTGCCGCGATACTACCCTTTTCTTTTGAATATACAGTCTGATAACGCTCAGGATCCGAATTAATTTCATTAATATATGGCGGGAGAGGTATCACTCCTATCGACTCAAGATATTGTTCCCCTTCCAAAGAGATTATTCTCTCGCCATCAGATTCAATAGATAAAACTTCTCCCGAAATTACTTTATTTTTGTTGGATACTTCAAAACGGGCCCCTACTTTCATCCGTCTACCAGGTTTGACCAACGCTTTCCATACCCCATTCTTGATTTTCCTCAAAAGAAGCATCTCTACTGGTCTGTCTAAATCCAGATTAGTAGCATACAAACGCGCAGGAATTACCCTGCTTTGGTTCATTACTAAAACATCCCCAGGCTTCAAAAAAGTCAGGAGTTGATCGAATTTCGAATGCTTATATTGGCCTTTTAAACGATCGAGAATCATCAACCTAGATTGGTCTCTTTCCACGGATGGAGTTTGAGCAATCAGGTCTTCGGGTAAGTGATAATCAAAATGATCTGGAGTTAATACTATTGTCATACTCTACTTTGAATTGATAAGTCAGCTGCTAGCAAGGCATTATTCAATAACATTGCTATTGTCATTGGGCCAACTCCTCCTGGTACTGGTGTAATTGCAGAGGCTTTTTCACGTACTGCTTTGTAATCTACATCACCTACCAAACGATACCCCCTAGGCCTTTCAGGGGCATCAATTCTATTGATGCCGACATCAATTACTACCACACCCTCTTTAACCATTTCAGAAGATATGGCATGCGGACTCCCAATAGCCGCAATTAAAATATCCGCTTTCTTAGTAATTTCAGAAAGGTTCGCTGTTCGAGTATGGCAAACAGTCACAGTAGCGTTCGCTCCTGAAGCCCTTTGCATTAAAAGATTAGCAATTGGTTTTCCGACAATATTACTCCGTCCACAAACCACAACATTCTTACCGCCCGGATCATTTCCTGTTCTAATTAATATCTGTTGAATTCCTGCAGGTGTAGCAGATACAAATCTTGGCCTACCGGCCATAAGCATTCCCATATTTTCAGGGTGTAATCCATCAACATCCTTCAAGGGGTCAATAGATTCAATCACAACATTTTCATCTAAATGATTTGGCAATGGGAGTTGCACTAATACGCCATGAAAACTTTCATCGTCATTAATCAATCTGATCTGATTAATTAACTCATCTTGGGTAGTTTCTTCAGGCATAATAATTGCTTCACTTTTCATTCCCAATTCTATCGCTGCTTTTTCTTTACTCCTAACATACACAGCGGAAGCCGGGTCGTTACCAACCAATATTACAGCTAAGCCGGGAATCACTTGATGATTGTTTTTTAAATTCCTGACCTTAATTGCAATTTCTTCACGAATTTTCTCTGCAATTTCTTTACCATTTATTCGATTTGCGACCATATCAATCCTCCAAATTTTCTATATAGATTATATACCGATATCCTCAAGATACTTACTCAAATTTTTGCCATCGGAACAATTTGAGGATTATAATATTCTCAGGGAGAATATTATGACCTCTTTGTTTTCAGAGAAACTTTCTAAAAATCAATTTGTTATAACAACAGAGTTAAACCCCCCAAAGGGCACTGACCTAGAACCACTAATCTCAAAAGCTTTAGCTCTTAGAGATTCGATAGATGCATTTAACTTAACAGATTCACATTCAGCCAAAATGAGCATGGCACCCATTGCAGCGGCACACAAACTAAAAATTAATAATATTGAATCAATTTTACAAGTAGCATGTCGCGATAAAAATCGAATCTCACTACAAGGAGATTTGCTTGCAGCACATGCACTAGGAATTGAAAACATCCTTTGTATGACAGGCGATAATCCAAAAGCGGGGGATCATCCAGATGCTAAAGGAGTTTTTGATATTGATGCTGTATCATTAATTAAGGCAGCATCAACATTAACTTCAGGCTATGATTTATCAGGTTCAAAACTTTCTGGTTCTCCATCTTTTTGCGTTGGTGCAGTAGTAAATCCATCTGCTCAAGACCTGGACTCGGAGATCGCCAGATTAGAACAAAAAATGGATTCAGGCGCAATATTCTTTCAAACTCAAGGGATTTATGATGTGAAACAATTCCTCAGATTCATGCGAAGGATTGAACACACCGGAGCAAAAGTTATTGCTGGAGTAATGGTCTTAAAATCTGCAAAAATGGCAAATTTTTTCAATGAAAATCTATTTGGAGTTTCTGTGCCAAACAAAATTATTAAGGAATTAGAATCCTCCAAAAACAACCGCCAAACAACCTCGAAGATCACAACTGAAATCATCCAAGAGATCAAAGAAGCCTGCCATGGAATTCATATAATGGCCTTAGGATGGGAAGATCTAATTCCAGAAATCCTATTCGAATCAAATATAAACAAGTAGGGGTGATACATTGCTTGTGAACGGTATAGATATTGTTGAAGTTCCAAGAATTAAACGCATATCAGTACAATATGGGTCTCGTTTTTTAAACAGGATTTACACACCTTTAGAAATCGATTATTGCAGAGGAAGAGCTCAACAGCTTGCAAGTAGATTTGCAGGAAAAGAGGCAATGATGAAAGCCTTGGGCACTGGTATTAGAGGAATCCCATGGCGCGATATTGAAATAATTCGTCAACGAGGGAAGCCTCCTATAATCCAACTTCACAGAAAAGCAGCAAAACGTGCAAAAGACCTCGGCATTTCCAGCATTGCATTATCTTTATCCCACTCAAAAGAATATGCAATCGCATCTGTTGTTTGCGAAAGCACAAACTCCAATACCCTACCAAGCAAAACCAAATAACACCATTAATTTGGAAAAAGAAAATAATGGATACAAGTTTTTCGAAAATAGTCTCCTCGAATGAAATGAAAAGGTTGGAAAAAGAAACCTTTCGTACTGGTGTTACTAGTGAAATGCTAATGGAAAAAGCAGGGATTTCGGTGTCTAGACGAGTAGCTGAGATCTTAGGTCACGGCACAATATTAAGTCTTATAGGACCGGGTAAAAATGGAGGCGATGGTTTAATTGCAGCCACCCACCTAAAAAACTTAGGGTTTCGGTCATTAGGGCTAACTATTTCTGAGGTTGCAGGGACAAAACTATATGAAAATGCCAAAAAGTCGGGTGTAGATTTCTATGAACTCGGTAACTATAAGGATCAAAATTTACTGATAGACAAATTGCTTACTGGATCAGATCTAATTTTGGATGCCATTTATGGTATTGGTTTAAATAAATCAATTACTCCTCCGGTTTCCTCACTTATTGAGTCTGTAAATCGTGTTAGAGAAAATCATTCAGACAAAAAAATAGTAGCGTTAGATATTCCTTCCGGTTTGAATCCAGACTCTGGAATAGCTGACAAATCAACTATCAAGGCCGATATCACCCTATCACTGGGGCTGACTAAATTAGGATTATGCTCTACAAATGGAATAATTTTTGGAGGCCGAAATGAAATTATCGATATCGGAGTTTCAACGATAGATTCTAAAGGTTCCTCGTCAATTATCTCGAAAGAACTTGTATCGCCAAAATTACCTATTCGGCCACTCAGCTCACATAAAGGAACCTTCGGCCACACTCTAATAATCGGAGGATCTACAAATTTTACTGGCGCAGTATCATTAGCTACGATAGGAGCCCAAAGGGCTGGGGCAGGCTTAACAACAATGGCAATTCCAGAATCAATATATCCAATAGTTTCATCTCATGTGAAAGAAGCTATTTATCTTCCTCTGACGGAAAATCCAGAAATTGGATTTGCATCTAATGCGTTTACTTTGATTCAAAGGAACTTTAAAAATTATACTTCGATTTTAATCGGATGCGGTCTAGGTTTATCTAAAAATTCGCGTGAGCTAACAAAAAATATCCTTCTAGAAGATCAACTGCCGGAAATACCATTGGTTATAGACGCAGATGCCCTGAACATTCTTTCTGAAAATCCCAATTGGCACCAAAAAATTGCAAGGTGCTCGATCCTGACACCACACCCGGGAGAAATGGCCCGCCTAACAGGAAAACCAATCAAAGAAATTGAATTTGATCGCGTGAATATCTGCCGATCTTACGCAATCAAATGGGGTTGTATCGTCATCCTTAAAGGAGCATTCACAGTCATCGGTTCACCCAGTGGAAACACCTGGATAAGCCTTTTTGCAAATCCTAATCTTGCAACTGCAGGAACTGGAGACATTTTAGCAGGAATAATTAGTGGACTATTGGCTCAAAAAGTTGAACCATTAGATGCGGCAATTTCGGGTGTATATTTGCACGGGCTTTCAGCAGAAATAGCTAATCCAGAGCATGTTTCCTCAGGTATAATAGCCAGTGATCTTCTTCCTATCATTCCAAAGGCAATGAGTCAGATAACAAAGAAAGAATTCCGAAATGGCTAATCTTCAAGGCTCTCAAAGATCTAAATATGTTGAAGAAATGTTTGATCGCATTTCAAAGAGATACGACTTAATGAATTCATTAATGTCTGCCGGGCGACACAAAAATTGGCGTCGCGAAGCAACTATTGAAGCTGTTTCTAATAAGTTGAGCGGGGAGTGTTTGGATGTCGCTACCGGAACTGGAGATTTTATTTTTGATTTATTGAAACATGACTCTGTATCGAAAGTCACTGGGTTGGATTTCTCCAGAGAAATGCTTGCTATCGCGCATGAGAAAATTGAAGAATTAGACTTGGTTAATGAAATCGACTTAATCAAAGGCGATGTACATCATCTACCATTCGATGATAAAAAATTCATCTGTGTAACAGTAGGTTTTGGAACGAGAAATTTTATTGATGTTCCACTTGCGATTGCAGAAATGAGTCGAGTAATTCAGCCAAGAGGGAAATTGGTCATTTTAGAAATCCTAAGAATGGAGGGCTTGAACCCTCTAAAAAAAATTATTCCTCCACTCCTGAATTTGATTATGCCCTTGATGGGTAAAATTATTACTGGGGATCGAGAAGCATATTCTTATCTCCCAAAATCAGTTGACGTTTTTTTAACTGCAACTGAACTTGCTACGATAATGGAAGAAAATGGATTCGAAAACATCAAAATTAAAAAGAAGGCCCTCGGGACAGTTGCTATTATTTCAGGTGAGAAGCCTTAAGTAATTGAATTGGTCATTTTCCTGATAATCCATCGGTAATTTTAATTGGGAAGTCTTGAACAGACACAGAAGAAATCTCCCTAAAATGCATCTTGAGTCGATTTAAGTCATTCAACCCCTTACCTTTTGAAACATAAAATGATGTAACCATAGCTCCGAAAAGTAAAATTGTCGCAGAAATATAAACCCATGCAAGTAGAGCTAGCACAGCACCTATAGGCCCGTAAATCAAGTCATAAACTGGAAAATTTGTCACGTATGACACAAAAGTCCAATTAACTAAATCAAAAACCAAAGATGTTATCAAGGCACCCAGCCATACATCCCTCCAAGAAACCAATGAATTTGGAAGGACTTTATAAAGTAATAAAAACGCGAGGAACGATATCACAGGCAAGATCAATTTTTGTGTGACAAGCCAGACAGCAGAAACAAATTCAGTACGATTTAAAAATTCAGGATTCAATTCGGAGATCAAACTGATGACAGGGCTAACATAAAGTAGAACCATTAAAACTAATCCTCCACCAATTGCTAAACCAAAATCCAATAACCGTTCACTAAGAAATGCCCTTGGTTTTTGTACTCCCCAAGCTGTATTGATACCTTTGCGAATTGCTGTAAATGCTGATGTGGATGCCCAAATTAGCCCAATCAAACCAACTGACCCTGTAACAGCACGAGAACCTGCAACACCTTCAACCGTCTGCACAAGAAATCCTGTGGACACAGGTACTACTCCTGCAATGCCTTTTGCAAGATTTAATTCGTCTACATTCTCACCAGTAATACCCTGGAGAAAAAACGTCACTACGAGAACCAGTGGGAAAAAAGAAAATAATGTATAGAACGCAATGGCAGCCGCAATATAATGACAATTACGTGTCAAAAAAATGTTAACACCATAAGCAATCGTTATTACCAATCTTACAAGAAACATTTGTATCCCTTTTCAAAAATTCCAAGAAATTAACCAGTCATGAACCCGTCTTTCTAAAACTGTTAAACTCCTTAGGGACAATTTTACTTGGAGAAAACAGAATGGTAAATCATTTCAGGGACATAAAAGCTCTCACTTTTGATGTTTTCGGGACAGTTGTAGATTGGAGAGGAAGTATTATTAGTGAATGTAAGTCGTGGGATAAGACTCGACATCTACAGGTGAATTGGGAGGAATTCGCAGACGAGTGGCGTTCAGAATATGGTCCGTCAATGAATCTAGTTCGCAATGGAGAAATACCTTGGACTAAGCTAGATGATCTTCACATGTCTTCTTTGCTTAAATTATTACAAAAGTACGAAATCACTAATCTCAATAAATCAGAAATTGAACACTTTAACAAAATTTGGCATCGATTGAATCCATGGCCCGATGCAATCACAGGACTATCGAATCTCAAGAAAAAATTTACTATAGCTACACTATCCAATGGAAACGTATCACTTTTAACCAATATGGCTAAATGGGGCAAGTTACCATGGGATTGCATTTTGTCTGCAGAGCTATCAGGGCATTACAAAAGAGATCCTGAAGCCTATATCAAAGCAGCAGAATTGTTAAGTCTAGAAAGAAATGAAATCATGATGGTAGCAGCCCACAAAGATGATCTTTCTGCAGCAAATAATTTAGGAATGAAAACTTGTTTTGTACCAAGACCTTTCGAACACGGAATAAGTAGAAAAATTGATTCTTCCCCAGAAGATTGGATCGACATATTCGCATCGGATTTTATCGATTTAGCATCACAATTGTGTTGTGATTAAATTAACAATCAGTTTATAATTTGGATCCTTGCACTATTCTTATTTTCAGAATTGAACGAGGCATGTTAATCATGGTATAATATCCGATGCTAAGAATTTTAAAAACTATGGAGAATTAGCTTGATAGCCGAGCGTAGCAGAAACTATGAACTAGTAATGATCATTACTCCAGAATCGAGTGATGACGAAGTTGATGTCACTGTTGATAAAGTGAAGTCATTCATTGTAGATAACGGTGGAGAGATTGCCGAACAGGACAATTGGGGCCTTCGACAAATGGCCTACCCAATAAGACATTTCCAAGAGGGTAATTATGTAAGAACAACGTTCTCTATGGATTCGTCTCACTTACAAGAACTTAACATGACTCTCAACGCCTCAGAAGAAATAATTAGGCATCTCGTAATGAGATCTTAGGAATTTGGGTATTTCATCATGACTTTAAACAAGATGATAATTATAGGCAACTTAGGCAGTGAACCTGAACTTAGGTACACACCTAGTGGTACACCCGTGACTTCATTTAGCGTCGCGACAAGCCGTACTTATACCTCCTCTGATGGAGAACGTCATGAAGAGACTGAATGGCTTAGAGTTTCAGCTTGGAATCGACTAGCAGAATTATGCAACCAATACTTGTCAAAAGGACGAAAAGTTTATGTGGAGGGCAGGTTCACTCATCGCGAATGGACAGGTATGGATGGACAGCCTAGATGTAGTCATGAAATAAGTGCCTCCGAGGTAAGATTCTTGTCTCCACGGGATGATACAACATCTTTTACTCCAACAAATCAGGAAGAATTTGCACCTGAAAACCCCCCTCAAGACGAACCAGATGTTCCTTGGTAAATTGATAAGGGGAAGAAGAAAGGAAAATCAAAAATGACTACAGAGCAAGGTTCGAGTTCACCTCGACCCCAAGGACGCAGACAAAGACCTAGATTTTTTTCTAGACGTAAAGTTTGTTCGTTCTGTGTAGACAAAATAGATTACATAGATTATCGAGATACTGAAAAACTTCGTGGTTTTGTCTCTAATCATTCGAAGATTCAAGGGAAACGAAGAACTGGAGCTTGTTCCAAACATCAAAGAGGTCTTGCGTTAGCTATCAAAAGAGCAAGACATCTGGCACTATTGCCATTCGATCCTAGACATCGAATGCCTAGAGCAGATAGCATTTTATGACACGATTTCGATTAGATTCGATTCTTCTGCTCAACAAAATTTAAGTATTTTTTAGTAGAGCTATTTTTGAACAATTCAAATACACAACAATCAATAGATCCACGTCATGACCCCACTGCTTCCATTAGAAGAAAGCGTCTTTTTTTGATGGTGTCTATGATGGCACTTGTGCTGCTATTAGTTGCTGGATTCATTATTTGGCAAGAATTTTCTACCAAGTTTATTGCACCCCCTAAAGAAACCATGATCCAAATAAATGAGAGGTCCTTTTCTAGAGGAGACTTAGTAAAACTTGTTCGCGCACAATTCAAAGAAGCAGAATTATATGGGACCCCCTTTAACATGGGATCTGATGTTTTCCTGGCTCTACAGGAACTCCGCGACAATGAAATGCTTAGAGTATTATCTCCAGAGCTGGAAATTTCTGTCACTGAGACAGAAATTGATGAAGAAATTTGGAATACATTTGCTCCAGATGAGGATTCTTCTAAAGGCAAGTCAGACTCACAAGTTCGTCGAGAATTTAATGAAGAGTTAGGTAAATATTTGAATTGGGTCCAACTTGATAAGGAAGAACACCGGTGGATAGTTGAAAGTGATCTTTTACGACAAAAAGCAAAAGAGGCAATTTCCCATCGGGTGGAAAACCCCATAGAACAGGTTCGACTTCATAGGATAGTCATGTCTGCTGGGGACGAAACTGATATTATGCAATCAAAACTGCGTGGCGCAATCGGTGACTCCCAAGACCCCGAACACATACGTTTGGTTTTATCTGGAATCGTTAGAGAATTCTCCAGAGACAAAGATCTTAGCGTTCGTAGAAACGGAGGAGATCTAGGTTGGGTTCCTTCAAATATAATGATTGAACATGAAGGCTATTTTTGGGACCTCGCTCCTGGCCAATTAAGCGAGCGTGCAGGATTTTTAGACCCGACAAGACAAGAGGAATTTATTTATTTTGTGATTTCCGAGAGGAATCAAAGCAGGGAACTTGACCTAAAAGACTTTGAAATTCTTAAAGAAACAGCTTTAACAAATTGGATTAATGATAAAACGAAAGAACATGAACTTAAGTCAGAATTTAATAGCGAAATCTATTCATGGGTCGTGAACCAAATCAGGCTTGCCGCAAGTCCTTCAAACAACCAAAATATTTCTTCTGCCGATATACCATTACCACTTCCAAGTGAATAGGTTCGAATTTGGATAAGAAACCTTCAATCAAAATCGGACTATTAGGATTAGGAGTTGTAGGTAGTGGGGTTGCGGATGTATTAATCAACCAAAGAGAAAATTTGGCTAAAAAATCTGGCATTGACATCAACGTGTGCGGTGTTGCGGTCCGGGACAAAACCAAATCGCGCTCCTTCGATATTAATCCTAATTTAATCACTGAAAATGCTAGTGAACTAATAGACAATCCTGAAATTGACATAATTGTTGAACTAATAGGGGGAGAAAAACCTGCGCTAGATTACATTTTGCAAAGTCTTTCAAACAAAAAACATGTGGTCTCAGCTAACAAAGAAGTTATAGCCAAGCATGGTTCTAGAATATTCGATTTAGCGTCTAAGAACCAGGTGAATATTTCTTATGAAGCAAGCGTAGCCGGAGGAACTCCTATAATCGGGCCCCTATCAAATGAGTTAGTCTCTAACGATATACTATCTCTACGAGGCATAATCAATGGAACTACAAATTACATTCTAACCAAAATGGAACAAGAGGGTGCTGATCTGCAAACTACGTTGTCTCAAGCTCAAAAATTAGGCTATGCCGAATCTGATCCAACTAATGATATTGAAGGTTTTGATGCTAGATATAAAATTGCTATACTTTCAAGCTTGAGTTTCAGAAAACAAATAACCTTAACTGACATTTTTTGTGAAGGCATTACAAAACTTGACCCGCTAGATTTTATTTATGCCAAAGAACTAGGTTATTCAATTAAGCTACTGGCCATCGCTAATAATGATAAAAATGGAATTCAAATTAGGGTCCATCCGACTATGCTACACACCAATCATCCTTTAGCCAGCATTTCCGGTGTGCTAAATGCAATCGAGGTAGAGACCGACCTTATAGGCAAGGTAATGTTCCATGGTGCGGGAGCTGGATCAAGGCCTACCGCTAGTGCTGTAGTAGCCGATATTATAAAAATATCTCATTCAATTCAAAGTTCCTCATATACGGCCATACCTTCATTTGATTCGACTTCAAATACAGTAATTAATTCTATTGACGATTTGCTTACGAATTACTACCTACGAGTCAATGTCGTCGAAAAACCTGGGGTATTCGCACAAATAGCTAAATTAATTGGAGACTTAAACATTAGTATTTCCTCAGCGATCCAGAAACAAACCGACGAAACTGATATGACTGCCGAAATTGTGTTTATGACTCATAAAGCCAAAGAATCTTCTATGATTAAGGCAATAGAGCAAATGAATGAACTTGATGTAGTGAATTATGTAGGAAGTCTAATCAGAGTAGAAGAATAAACTATTCCAGTTTCGTTTCTTGCTTACTAATACACAATGTTCTAATATGATGCTATCACTCTGATATCAGCTCGAGGGAGGTTTTGATGGACTCAGGTATAGTTCGAAAAATTACCAAAGCAAAAGACTATGCTGAGCAATCCGATCGTATCAAAATCCTCCAATGTAAAATTGAATTCCAGGGTGAAAATTCTAACCACAAAATTGAATTCGATCATGGCACTTGGTTATGTGATTGTAATTATTTTTCTTCTAACCAGACTTGTAGCCACTCAATGGCTCTTGAAATATTCATGAAGGACATTCTTGCATCACAAATGGAACCTGCAGATCTATTATCCGAAGTTGAAGAAATTCTTAGGCTGGCTCACTAAACCTTATTTCTTTCAATCGTCAAATCTGCTAATAATAATGCACGCATTCTGACCACCAAATCCAAAACTATTTGATAAAACTGTATCAACAACCTTTTTACGTGAAACATTTGGAACATAATCTAAATCACAATTTGAGTCAGGCAAAGAGTAATTAATCGTAGGATGAATTTTGCCTGTCTGAATTGTTTTCACAGCTGCGACCGCCTCCAATGCTCCTGCACCACCAAGTGCATGCCCAATCATTGATTTCGTAGAACTGATGGGGACTTTGAATGCTTTTTCACCAAAAACTTTTTTAATAGCCAACGTTTCGGTCAAATCATTCTGAGGTGTAGAAGTTCCATGTGCGTTAATATAATCTATAGATGAATTATCTAAACCAGCATCATCGATAGCCAATTCCATTGCCCTTGCTGCGCCATTGCCCGCTTGATCGGGCTGCACTAAATGGTAAGCATCAGAAGAAACTCCATACCCCGAAATTTCTCCTAAAATCTTAGCGTCTCGCTTTATTGCATGTTCTAAGTTTTCCAAAACAAGGAATGCTGCACCCTCTGCTGGAACAAAACCATCTCTATTTGCATCAAATGGCTTGCTTGCTTTTTCTGGAATATCATTGCTCCGTGTAAGGGCACGAATAACATTAAATCCCCCCAATCCTAACTGACTAATTCCAGCCTCACAACCACCACTAAACACTACATCAGCAGCCCCTCGCCTTATAACTTCAGCCCCTTCACCGATACTTTGTGTGCCAGCAGCACATGCAGTAACAACCGTGTTGGTATAACCTTTGATTCCAAAAATTCGGCTAACATTTGCGGCCGCCATATTGGGAAGAATCATGGGAATAAAAAATGGACTGACTTTCATCCCACCACGTTTAACTAAGATTCTTGCATTTTGCTCCATCTCGGGGAAACCCCCGTTTCCATTTCCCATTACTATCCCTAATCTCCCGGAATCCTGCTCATCCAATTTTATTTCAGAATCTTTGATTGCAATACCAGCAGCAGCAACCGCTAATTGTGAAAATCTCGCCAACCTTTTTGATTCTTTCAAATCCATATAATTATTCGGATCGAAATCAGAAACCTCTCCAGAAACTTTACAAGGGAAACCATCTGGATCTGCAAGTTTCATGTGGGCAATACCCGATTCCCCATTCACTAAACTTTTCCAATATCCATCAACAGTTTCTCCTAAAGGAGAGACTAATCCCATTCCTGTAATTACAACTCGTTGATTCTTTTTCCCCACTTGTTCCTCCAGTTAAATATTTTCAACACTTTCCCTAGGTCGCGAAATATTCGGATAAATTTCTGGTGGAATATCCTTAAGATATTCAATTGCCTCAGCTGCTACCGATAAGGACCCAGTAACTAAAACCAAATCTTCACTCTCGCCTTCGTCTAATGCTCCCTGCAATGCATCACCAACGGTAGCAAATTCTGCTACCTCAGGCAAATTTAACGGACTTGCTGACCTTATAATATCACCAAGATTTGTTGATTTTGGGTGTCGCGATTTCCCTAAAAAAAGATATGGGGAAAGATGAGAAAAATTCTTAAGGATCAACTCGGTATCATGACCCGCAATAGTCCCAAAAACTATCAACAATCTCCGAAATTTGAAGTGTTGTTGAATTGATTCAATCAACCTAAAAGCAGAAAAAGGGTTATGAGCTCCATCGACCAAAATTCTTTGCTTCCCAACCGAAAATGCTTGCAACCTAGCTGGCCATTTCACATTTTCAACACCCCGTTCAATTGCCATTTTATCAATTGAATATCCTTTAGAAATTAACATTTCAGCACAAGCAACAGCTGTAGATATGTTTTCAATTTGATAATCACCAATTAATGGAGTTTTAATTTTATAATTTTCTAATGGTGAAACCAAATCAAACTCTTGCAGTGTGGGATGAACAATATGATTTTCTGTGTTAATCATTTTATCTACATCTAAAAATGGGGCACACTTTTCTTCAGCAATTTTTTGCAAAATGTCAGAAACTTCTTCATAATATTGAAATGCCACAATAACAGGAATTTCATTCTTAATTATCCCGCCTTTTTCTTTTGTGATTTTCTTAATTGATTCTCCCAAAGTTGCTGTATGATCAAGACTAATGGAAGTAATCACAGAAACAAGTGGATGAATTACATTTGTTGCATCAAGGCGTCCTCCAAGCCCTACCTCAATAACTTCAAAGTCGAGTTTGGCTTGTCGAAATGATAAAAAGCTCATAGCCGTTAAAACTTCAAAGGTAGTCGGAGGTCCAAATTTTCCCTTCTGTACTAAAATCTCCACAGCACCCCAAATTTCAGATGTGATACGAGCAAATTCTTCCTCTGTTAAAGGTACTTGATTAATTTGAATCCGTTCTCTGACAGTATGTAAATGCGGAGAAGTATAGAGACCAACATTATATTTGGCCTGTTGTAAAATGGATGCAACTAATGCGGCCGTGCTACCTTTACCCTTAGTACCCGCAATATGTATTGAATGCATATCCATTTCAGGGTGGTTTAAAAATCCCAGCAATTCATCCATTCTCTCCAAATGGAAATGTGAATGGTTTGGAGAATGAGTGGATCGTTCAAAATCCGCAAGACCCATAATATGGTCTAGTGCTGAACGATAGGGCCATTTCCCAAATGATCTAGAATGAATTTCCTCAGTCATGAGTATGTTTAATTTCTATTAAATGATTTCTTCTGGAAAGCAAACCTTCTAGTATATTAGTTCCCCAAAGATTCTAGAAACCCAGAGGGTCTATTAGAATCAATCGGATCGGATCCAGGAATAGTGTTTTGATAATCAGGATCTCCCATCAATCCGTTCACCCTATCAAATAATTGGACTGCCCGATCAACTGTTGTTTCATCTATCTCAAATTGTAAAGTGTGATAATTATTTAACAGATATTCTGCAGGCCGATGCGGTTCAAATTTTCCACCAGCAATATCAGATTTTTTGAAGAAATTCTCTATCCTTTGTAAAATCCTTGGATTACTTTCAGAAATTGATTTCATCGTTAATGGTTCATCCAATTCGCGAGAATATGCGGCATTAACCAATTTTAAATAAAACTGAGGGTCAAATAAATCTTCAACGTCTGCATCCCTAGTCCTAGTCACCTGAACCCATTTAATAGGGGAGTCACGACGAATATGTTCATTAGAATTCACACCATCAAGTAATTTCCGATGGCCTGGGCTAACATCCATCAAAACTGCAACACTCATATACCTTTCTCCGAGTGAGGATACAAAGGTAGGCAAATTATTTGCGCCACCAACTGGAATCACTACCCATCTTGGATCAAGTCTGGTTTTCCCTTGAGCCGCAGCAAGTTCCCCCAATACCTGGATATATACCAAGTCAGCTGAAGAATTTACCATCAAACAATGTGGAGCCAAGAAAAGTGTTTGAGCTGTTTCATAGCTAAGCCTTACCAACAACGGATAAACAGTATCAGGGTCATTACTAACTGTATCCCTAGTAATTATAGTGCCTCGATCAATGAGATCTTGAACCATTCTTACCCGTTGAAGATTATTGCTATCAATCATAAATGGGGAGTGTGTAGTATAAATCACCTGACTTTTTGTAGCCAGTCTTTCTTCGATAAATTTGAGGAAATCGGCTTGAGCCATTGCGTGCAAATTAAGACCTGGCTCATCTAAAAGTAAAATTAAATTTGCTTCTTCCTCCATTCGTAAGTGCGCAAAATATGAAATAAAAGAGAAAAACCACACAAATCCCTTTGAACGCTGATCAAATCCCACTGAAACCTGATGCCGATCATTCCAAATCCTGAAATGGAGAATCGAGCCTCTATTCAATGGTGCGGGATCATTAGGATTGGCGGCCCCTAAACTAAATTGGACTCTCAGTTGATCGCTTTGATTCCAAAATCTAAAGACTTCAGAAGAAATATTTATTGCAGCAGCTTCCAGCTGAGCTGTGACAAATTCAAAACTTGTTTGATCAGCCAAATCTACTAATTCTATACCTGCGACTGTCAGTAAAGACATAAATGATCTATCAGCATCATCAAGCTCGTCTCCACTTTCAATACGTTCCATCATGTCCTGGATCGAAACTCTACCTCTCATAGAACTATAATCATCAAAATAGACAAATCTCGGGATAAATCTGTTTAGGAATTTTTCGACAACATACTCTTTAATTGTACTTTGAAAAGGTTCGGGCAAATTTAAAAGAAATTTTGCAATTTCTGAAGAAGCTTCAGCACGGGTTTTAAGAACTTCACGTAATTCTGTCACACTCTGAACCCCTTGAGCGAGTTCTCGAACTTCTTGAGGCAAATCAGCTGACCTACTAATCAAATCTTTGAGTGATTCACTTTCATCAAATTCAAATGTCCACATGAGTTGATTTTTATAATTTTTGGAGGCCGTTAAAATCGAAGACCTTAATGCTTGTTGGCCAAATTCATTCTCTATCTCTTGAATTTCTTCTCTGCTAAGCTCAAATTCAGCCATAACGGCAGTTGCAGGATCTTCTTCATGAAGTCTTCTATACTGAACAAAATCCTTTCTAGGATAATCAGTTAACTCAAAAACTGTAGTATCTCCCATCACAGGACTTAATCGACGCAAGGCGCTAAGGAAAGCCGTTTTCCCTGATTCGTTCTTGCCAAGCATACATGTGATCAAATCGAGATCCACCCAACCCGAATCATCAATGCTTTTGTAGTGAGTAACTCTCGCTCTTTTTAACTTCATTTTAGTCTCCTATTGTTAGAATGATCTAACATTTTTCGCAACTAGAAAAAAGATTTTCAAAAATAGTCCAATTTATAGGGTAAGCAACTAGAGTTGTGGCTGCAAGGTATTTAGCATACAGAAATTCAGCAAAGCCGAAATATAATACATAATTACAAGTCAAAATAGGTATATTAGAACTCTTTATCAATGTGATTCTGAGCGAACTGTCTCCATCAACACGAAATTTTGACCATCTCTTTTGACTTCTCTCACTTCGACAAACCCCGCTTTTGCAAATGACTTCCGTGCACGAGAATTCCACTCCAAAGTATGCAAGTACACTTTATTGATTGAAGAAATGGTTTTGAAAATATGTCCTACTAGGGTGACCACTGCATCAGTACCGTAACCACCATCCCAATAATCTCTGTCACCAATCATTATGCCTAGCTCAGTTTGTCCCCTCCTTTCATCCAAATCATAGTACATGCAATTACCAATATGCACTCCATCCTTAGTATCTATTGCCAGACGCCTAGATCGTCTGCTTGGATATTCGATTTCGTCAAGAGAAAATCTCACAAATTCCTTGTATCGAATTCTTAGTGGAAAGGTTGCGTCCAGTTTTGAAAGCTCGGGATCAATTCTCCATTGATAATCATGAAACGCATCTTCTATGCGTTTTTGCCTCAAGACAACCTTAGTCCCATCGATGATGAAATTTTCCTGAGTAGAAAGTTCAGAACGACTTCTACGATTCCATTGAAAGACCTTTTTCAAGAATACCTCTTTCGTGTTCAAATT
>CAZWTJ010000024.1:0-22156 GCA_964637555.1 uncultured Dehalococcoidia bacterium
GAGATAGTAAATTTATTGAAAACAGGCAGTGCCTTCTATGCTCCCTCTGCAGCTATAGTGCAAATGGTCGAATCAATTATATTTGATAAAAAACAAATTTTGCCATGTACTGCTTTGTTGGAAGGGGAATATGGAATTAATGGTCTTTTTGTCGGAGTTCCTGTAAAACTTGGTGCTTTAGGAATTGAAGAAATTATTGAATTTAGTTTAACAGCATCGGAACTTGAAGCCCTCAAGGCATCTGCTGCATCTGTTGAAGAACTTGTAAAAATTATGGAGTCAAATTCATAGAAACCGACTTAAATTCTTTGACTTTTTGGAATTTTGAATAAACTCCACGATTTTCCTTGGATCCTTTTGATTATTTGATTCTACTCCGCTTGAAACGTCTACGCCCCAAGGACTAACTGACAGAATCGCATCTGAAATATTTTTTGGAGTCAATCCTCCAGCTAAAATTATTGGATATTCTGAAGAAATTTTGGATGCTAGATTCCAGTCAGGTTGTATTCCAGTACCTCCAAGTTTGCCCTTAACTTCAGAGTCAATAAGGATTGTTGATCCGCTGGAAAAAATAGTTTCAGCACTACGTATAATCATTTCTGGGTCAATATTGTTTTTACCAGTTGGAGGTATACGAAGTTGCTTGATAACCTGAGCATCTATAGATTTCCAAAGGCTAGGAGGTTCATCTCCACATAATTGCACATAATCTAATTCACATTCTTTTATTATGTGATTAATTGTATTGATTTGTTGATTCGCGAATAATCCAACAAATTTGAGGGGCGAATCGAATTTCTGGGCTATCTTAATTTCTTTGATTATTTGCTTAGCTGTAGACTCATTGATTTTACGTGTGACATTGTCCACAAAAACAAATCCGATAAAGTGAGCACCTTCCTGAAGTGCTATTTTTGCGTCTGACATTTTCCGTATACCGCATATTTTAATATTCGTCATCAATGAACCCTTTTAGTTTGGATGCAATGTTTGGACTAGAAACCAGAGATTCTCCTATTAAAGCGGCATGGACTCCATATTCTTTAATGCGTTTAATATCTGTAATAGTCCGAATACCACTTTCGGATACTATAATCTTATCTTTAGGTATTTGCGGTGCTAATTTCTCAGTGACTTCTAGGTCTGTAACAAAAGTATGCAAGTTGCGATTATTGATACCTATTATCTCAGCTCCTATATCCAATGCGATTTCTAGTTCATCTTCATTATGAATTTCTACTAAGGATTGCATCCAGAGTGATTGGGTAAGTTCAAAAAGTTCTTTGAGTTTTTCCTTTGTTAACATAGATACAATTAAGAGAACCGCATCTGCACCAAATGCTCTTGCTTGAAAGATTTGATATTGGTTCATAATGAAATCTTTCCGTAAAACTGGAATAGATTTGGATGCAACGAGCTCATGAATGTCCTTCATGTATTCCAATTTTCCCTGAAAATGCTTTTCGTCTGTTAATACAGAAATTGCAGCGGCTCCATTAGCGGCATAAATTTTTGCTATTTGACGGTGATCAAAATCCTTACGAAAAACGCCCCTGACAGGGGAAGCTTTCTTTACTTCAGCAATAATTTTGACTTTAGAACCCCACAAAGATCCTGCTAGATTAAATGGAGGAGGCTGTTTTCCGATGCGATCTTTCAGTGCACTCAAATTATAATTCTGCTTCTGATATTTAATTTCATCAAGTTTTGTTGCAAGAATTTTTTTTAGTATGTCAGGTGCTGAAGGATTAACCATAACTATCTCATTATTTGTTGTTAAAACTATTACTTAGTCTGATAAAGGATTCCATTGTTTCTTTTGCGGCTCCTGAGTCTATACTATCTGAGGCAATCTTTGATGCATCCAATAGTGAAATATCGCTATTGGAAACATATATTGCAGCAGCTGCATTTAAGATTGTAATGTCTCGTGCGGAACCAGATTCGCCTGATAAAACATCGGTTAACACGTTGGCACTTTCTTCAATTCCACTTACAGAAATTTCACGATTGACTGATGTTTTAGTTTTAGGCTTTATACCAAAATCTTCAGGAGAAATTTCATTTTCAAAAATCTCATCATTTTTTAATTCCCACGTTTTTGTTGATGCAGAGAGACTTATTTCATCTAAACCGTCAGTTCCATGTACTATCATTGCTCTTTTTGTCCCAAGTTTTTTTAAAACATTTATCATCAACCCCCCAACTTCAGGACTTCCTATTCCTATTACCTGGAATTCCGCGCTAGCAGGATTTGTTAAAGGCCCCAGTATGTTAAAAACAGTTCTGATACCCAGTTCTCTTCGAGGAATCGCTGCAAATTTCATTGAAGGATGAAAAATTTGTGCAAACATGAATGCGAATCTAGTCTCTGATAAACAGTATTCAATTTGTTCAGGGGTTAATTCTATTGTTGCTCCAATTTTTTCAAGAACGTCGGCACTTCCAGACTTACTCGACATAGCACGATTGCCATGTTTGGCTACCGATAAACCACTTCCGGCGACAACAAATGCTGCCGTAGTGGAAACATTAAAAGTCCCTGATCCATCACCTCCAGTACCACAGGTATCCACTAGGCTTCTTTGAGAGGATACTTTCAATGAACGTGCTCTCATAACTGTAGCCATACCTGCAACCTCGTCCACCGTTTCTCCTTTGATTCGCAAAGCAGTTACAAACGATCCAAATTGAGATGGAGACATGTCTCCATCCATAATTTCATTCATTACTGTTGATGATTGTTCGATCGATAAATTCTGGCCACGGATTAATTGTTCTAGAAGTTTGGCCTTCATATACTTTCCTTGTTTAAATTGTGTTTGTTACATTTTCAAAAAGTTATTTAATATATCATGCCCATCTTTAGTCATTATTGATTCTGGATGAAATTGAATACCTTCAACAATAGTCGATTTATTTCTTAATCCCATTATGGTTCCATCTTCAGTCCATGCTGTTACTTCCAGATCGTCGGGCAAATCATCAACTTCAACAACTAATGAATGGTATCGAATTGCTTCAAATGGATTGGAGATTCCTAAAAAGAGTCCTTTCCCATCGTGATGAATAAGAGATGTTTTACCATGCATGATTTCTTTTGCTCCAGCAATTTTCCCACCGCTTACATAGCCAATACACTGATGGCCAAGGCATACACCTAGCACGGGGATTTTCCCTGAAAAATACTCGACTAGTTCATTTGAAATACCTGCTTTTAAAGGAGTGCACGGACCAGGTGAAATCACTAATTTTTCTGGACATAATTCGACTGCATCATCTAAAGAAATTTCATCATTTCTTGCTACTTTTACTTCGGCACCTAATTCTGAAAAATATTGGAACAAGTTATATGTGAAACTGTCGTAGTTATCAATCAATAAGATCACTCTATTCTCCTAAAGTGTAATAGGTTTATTACTTATTCTTCAGCTAAATCAACTGCTCGTAGCAGAGCAGACATTTTGTGGATTGTTTCTTCAAATTCTAAGTCAGGTTTACTATCGAAAACAACTCCCCCTCCGGCTTGTGCATACGCGACACCATCTTTTATCACAAGAGTTCTTATTGCGATCGCAGTGTCCATATTCCCTGCGAAATCAAAATATCCTACACCACCTGAATAAGGACCTCTCTTCACGGGCTCTAACTCGGCTATAATTTCCATAGCTCTAATCTTAGGGGCTCCTGAAACCGTTCCCGTTGGAAAGCAAGCTCGGAAAGCGTCATAGTTGCATTTGTCTGGTTGCAGTTTTCCAACAACCTCTGATACCAAATGCATGACATGTGAATATCGAACAACATCAAGTAACGTAGATACTTCTACAGTTCCAGGAACGCTTACTCTTCCTACATCATTTCTACCTAAATCTACAAGCATGATATGCTCGGCTAATTCTTTTTCATCATTTTTTAATTCGTTTTCAAGAGCAATATCCTGGGCATCAGTGGATCCTCTAGGTCGTGTTCCAGCAATTGGATTATTTCGAACAAATCCGTCTTGTACTTGAACAAGCATCTCTGGGGAAGCTCCAACAATATTAAATCCATCAAGATCTAAATAATACATATAGGGAGATGGGTTAATAGTCCTTAAGGCTCTATAGATTTCAAATGGATGAGCATTGGTAGGTCTTGCAAGTCTTTGTGAAGGTACAACTTGGATTACATCCCCTGCAACAATGTACTCTTTGACAGTGTTTACCATATGTTCGAAATATTCCCGCGATACGTTTGATTGTGGATTTCTATCAAAATCTGGAACATCTGCTTTAGCGATGTAAGGTAGTTCTAAAGGGGCTTCTAATCTACTTACAAGGTCGTCGATTTTTTTAGTAGCATCTGTGTAAGCCTGTTCAATATCATTTTTTATGTGTGCATGACTTACTACACGTATTTTATGACGCAAGTGATCAAATACCAAGAATGTTTGTGTTAGGAAAAAGATGGACTCGGGGAGATTCAAAGTATCATTTTTAGGTGATGGAAGATTCTCGAAATGCCCAACTGCATCATAAGAAATATAGCCCACAGCACCTCCACAAAACTTTTCAATATATGAGGTGTCTGGGATAGTATATTTTGCCAACATTTCCTCTATATGAATTAGTGGATCTGTTGGCCCATTTTTTTGGCCTACTCCTGTTTTAATTACTTCTTCAGGTTCGGTACCTATAAAACTATAGCGAGCCATATGTTCTCCACCTTCTACACTTTCAAACAAAAATGAATATGGTGGACGAGCTACTTTTAGATATGCTGAAACAGGCGTTAACAAATCAGCACTGATTTCGCGAAAAATCGGTACCATATTACCTTTCTCAGATAATCTTTTCACTTCATTTATATCGGGATAGTACATGCTGTCCTCATTAAATTTTAAGTAATAAATCCAATGTTGTATTTCATCTCATTAATTTTTGGTTCCGCTATTTCGGAAGCTTTTTCTGAACCCAATGCTAAGATTTTGTCTAACTCATCTGGGTTTGTCATTAGTTCATGATATCTTTCTCGAATTGGTGTTAATTCATCAATTACTACTTCGGCAACTCGTTTTTTAAGATCTCCGTATCCTCTTGCATCTGAAAAATCTTTTTCAACTTCACTTTTAGATTTTTTTGTGATTACTTGATAAATACTTAACAAATTATTAACACCTGCCTTTTTTGGATCAGATGAAAATCCTATTTCATTGTCTGAGTCAGTTACGGCTCTCATGAAAGACCGTGAGATTTCCTTTGGGTCATCCAACAATTTGACTGAATGACCTCGGGTAGAAGCATGACTTTTTGACATCTTAATGTTTGGGGAATTTAAACCCATGACTCTTGCTCCAATCTCAGGTATTACAGGTTGGGGGATAACAAATGTTTCGCCATAAATATTATTGAAGCGCTGAGCAATATCTCTTGTTAGCTCAACATGTTGCTTTTGATCTTCTCCAACTGGAACTTCATCAGCACTATACAAAAGTATGTCTCCTGCCATTAAAACAGGATATGCCAACAAACCCATCATTACGCTTTCGAGCTCAGAAGATTTGTCTTTGTATTGCGTCATTCGTTCTAGCCATCCGAGTGGAGTCACGCAGCTGAGAATCCAATTAGCTTCACAGTGAGCTCTAACATGACTTTGAATGAAAAGAGTTGATTTGTTCATATCTAACCCAGCAGAAATTAATATTGCTGACAATGAACGAATTTGGCTCCTGAGGTCATCGGGGTTTTGGAAAACAGTGATTGCATGAAGATCAACAATACAAAAATAATTCTCTTTTTGCTCTTGGTTGTCGATCCATCCTTTAAATGCACCTAAATAATTTCCTAAATGCACTTCACCTGTGGGTTGAACACCACTGAGTACTCTTGATTTGGTCAAATCCGAAGATATGATTTTGTTTTCCTTCATGGGGACTCCAAAATTTATTGTTCCAGTAAATTTAAATAAAAAAACCCGTCCAAGGGACGAGTTTATCGCGGTACCACCCTAATTATTTTAGAAGACTAAAATCTCTCAGTTGTTAGTTACCTAACATGCATATAACGGTAGCCCCGTTCACGCCTACTCAAAAAATTTCGGGTGAAAGCTCACAGGTCCATTCACTTCTCGCTATTACATCGGTATCTCACCAAATCCGACTCTCTGTAGTTTTGCGTAGAAAATACTAATCCTGATCACAGCAAATATTAAGTTTTAATTAATGCTAATCCAGAAGGAATTAATATGTCAATGAAATCTACGGAGTAAAAATGTGATAGTTGGGGGTTATTTCTTCAAAAGAGCGGCCATTGAATCTAAAATCTTTGTTGCAGCATCATATTTACTCATTAATGGAAAATCTTGAATGTTTTCATTGGTATCAATAATTGAAATCTTGTTAGTGTCATGCCCAAAACCAACATTATCTTTAGTTACATCGTTCGCAACTATCATATGTAATTGTTTTGCCTTGAGTTTTTTAAGTGCATTTTCTTTGAGATTGCTAGTTTCGGCAGCGAATCCTATCTTAAATAATTTTTTATGATTGATTTGAGAAATAATGTCTGTAGTTTTAATTAATTCCAAATTCCATGATTCTAGATCTTCCTTTTTAATTTTATCGAGTAGCGGTGTTTTAGGTTTCCAATCAGAAACAGCTGCAGCCATAATTAGAACATCAGAAGATTTACTTTCAGATAATAGAACTTGATGCATTTCATCCGATGAAACCACTTCAATTAATTTAATACCAAATGGGGCTTTTAACGAAGTAGGGGCGGACACTAGGGTGACTTCAGCACCTTGATCTCTTGCTGATTCAGCAAGAGCGTAACCCATTTTGCCAGATGATTTATTAGTTAAAACTCTAACTGGATCTATATTCTCTTGTACCCCTCCAGCTGAGACTAATATTTTTAAACCTTCTAGATGTAAATTCCTCCCGAGAGTCATTGAAATACAAGACATTAATTCTGGCACTTCCATCATTCGTCCAATCCCCTGTAATCCACTTGCCATTACACCGAATTCTGGTCCAGCAATGATCACCCCTCTATCTTGTAATCTTTTAATATTCTCTTGGTTTGATGGTTTTTGATACATATGTGCATCAGAAGCTGGAGCCAAAATAACAGGGCAGTTAGAAGCCATCAGCGCATCAGTAAGGGCATCATTTGCAAATCCATTTGCTATGTGGGCTATTTTATTGATTGTAGTAGGAGCGACAACAAAGATGTCTGCATTCTTAGCAATAGCAATATGGTCCATACCACTATCGTAAGTTGGTGAGAAAATATCAGATACTACTTTTCTCCGTGTAATAGCATTGAAATATAGTGGGGAAATAAATCTTTGAGCTGCATCGGTCATGATTACATTCACCAATGCACCACGTTGGGTTAGCTTACTTGCTAAATCAACTGCCTTGTATGAAGCTGCGCTTCCACAGACTCCCAATACTATATTCTTTCCAGACAAAGGATCAGGCATATTAGTTTCTCGAATTATTCATGTCAGTAATAATTTTTAGTCCAGCTAAGGTCAGATCCAAGTTTACATGGTCAAAAAGGTCTATGTCTGATTGTAAAATTTCAGCCATTCCACCAGTTGCAACAACTTTTGGATTGGATCCTAATTCTATTTTAAATCGATTAATCATCCCCCGAATCAAATCTGCATATCCTAAAACTACTCCTGATTGCATAGATAAAACAGTGTTCGTTCCAATTGCCTTGGTAGGAGCAGTAAGTTCCACATGACGTAATTGGGCTGTATTACGGAATAACGCATCGGCAGCTACACGCATACCAGGTGCTATAGCGCCGCCTAAATATTCTCCCTTTGATGTAATAGCGTCGAACACAATAGCTGTCCCAATATCTACAACTATTACTGGTCCACCATATAAGTTTAATGCTGCTGTCGCATCAACAATTCTGTCAGTACCAACATCTCGAGGGTTGTCATATTTGATCAGCACTCCGGTTTTAGTTCCAGATCCAACTACTAGAGGAGTAATAGCAAAGTGAGATTGAAGAAAATTCACAAATCTTTGGGTTAAGGGAGGTACAACACTACACAAAGAAATTTGTTGAACTTGATTTAAAGGAATATTTTTCATTTCCAGTAGCTGCTTAATAATTAGGAAATACTCATCCCCCATACGGTTTTGATCAGTAGTGATACTCCATCTTCCAGAAAGTTCATTCCCATTGAAAATACCAAGAGTTACATTAGTGTTTCCTATGTCAATAGCAAGTAGCATTGAAAAATGCTCCCAAAATTACCTTGGGGACCTAATTCTAATAACTTTTTGAGAATCAGGTTTCCAGTAACGTTGTAAGAGAGTACTTGAGGAAATTAATTTCCTTAATGTCTTATATTGAGAATTTTGTAGGGTGCCTGTGCCTAGGATTTTGGCAGCATCTGTTGCGGCAGATTTCGAAGCGATATCCTCAGTACCTCTACTGATCCACATGTCATGAATTTTTACATCCCAAACATTTGAAACTGAATTATCTTTCTTAGTCGGTTGAATAATTTCATTTTTAACGGTATTTGGAACAGAATTCGTTATTCTTCTAGAATTATTTGGAACGGTCCTGTTTAGTTCTTTCTTTGTGTCGGGATTTGTATGTGGGCTATTGGCAGCTGTGTTAAGCTCTACAATCAAATCCCCTTCAGTGCGGCGAGTAGTATTGATTACATCAGTATATGACTGTAGAAATTGACCAAAACTGGCAAACCCTTGATTCTTATAATGAAAGCCTGGGTCCAATCGTTGCATGGATTGGAATAATCGAGAACCTTCTGTACGACCATCTTTGCTAGAGGCTTCGAAAGCTCGAAGCAATATCCCTCTATTGTCAGTGCTTGGCCCATTATTTACACGTTGGGTTGTTATGGGTCTAGTTTTGGTATCTAGGTAAATATATCGGTCGCATGCTTGAACCAAATTATGAGAGACGGCTTTGCGCATACCTGAACCTATAACTGTTTTGCCTTCCTCTCTTAATTTGACTACCAATGGCAAGAAATCACTATCAGCTGAAACTATTACAAAAACGTCAACAGACAAAGAATGCATTAACTCCATTGCATCAACCACCATTCGGATGTCACTTGAATTTTTGCCAGACTTATTCGAATTAAATTGATGGACTGGTTGGATGCTCATTTCCATCAATTGCGATTGCTTTCGACTATTGCTAGTTTGGGTAGCCCAATTAGCATATGCACGCTTCACAATTACACGTCCGACATCAGACAATTCGTCGAAGAGCGATTGGATATTGTCAATACCAACATTCTCAAAATCAATTAATACGGCTATGTTAGGTTCTGCCAATGTGTTAATCCTCAAAATTTGTAAGATAACTCATTATATCATGAGTGAATAACTAGACTTTATTTTCCTTAAGGATTCTCAATTACTTGACATCGTTTCTGTCCAAATCTAGAATTAGCTTACTTTGTTAGAAATATCAAACCATATAGAGAAAACATGTTTGTGTAGACCTTCCTTAACAATTTTCACGGAGGGCCTTTCCTAGTTTTTTTATTTTTCACCAATTTTTTTAAAGTCCCTTCTTTGTTTGGGACTTTTTATTTTGCAATCAATTCAGTCAACAATCAATATTAGATAAAGTGGAGGAAATTCATGGCTACGACTAGTGAACAAAGAGGCGCACCTCTTACTCCTTATCAAGTTCAAAGATATAGTAGACATATAATTATGCCTCAGGTTGGGAGTCAGGGACAAAGGAAAATGTTAGACTCTAAGGTCCTCATTGTAGGTGCTGGAGGCTTGGGATCTCCCGTTGCAGTCTATCTTGCTTTAGCAGGTGTTGGAACTATAGGTATTGTGGATTTTGACACAGTTGATATTACAAATCTACAGCGTCAAATATTACATCAACATTCAGATGTGGGACGCCCAAAGGTTGTTTCAGCGACTGAAACTTTAAAAGCCTACAACCCAGATGTGAATGTGATATCCCATGAAGCTCCTATAACTTCAGATAATGCAATGGATATCATCCCAAATTACGATATTATAATTAATGGTGCAGACAATTTCCCTGCAAGGTACTTGGTTAATGATGCAGCGTATCTTAGCGGGAAACCTCTTGTGGATGGAAGTATTTTACTTTTCGATGGTCAGGCTACTGTATATATTCCTGGTAGTGGTTGTTACAGGTGTCTTTTTCCATCACCACCACCACCCGGAGAAGTGCCTAGTTGTGCCGAAGCTGGGGTTTTAGGGATGCTACCAGGAATGGTGGGGTCTATTCAGGCAATTGAAACCACTAAATTGATACTTGAAGTAGGTGAGTTACTTCAGGGTAGATTACTATTAATAGATGCATTAAGCATGGAGATTAGAACAGTCAAGATTCATCAAAATCCTGACTGCCCTTTATGTGGGAAAAATCCAAGCATTAAAGAGCTTATAGATTATGAGGTGTTTTGCGGAATGCCGGCTTTCGAATAGATATTTTACTAACAAGGAGTTGAAATGAACTTACGTATAGGTGATGAAGCACCAAATTTTCAAGCAAATACTACATTAGGAGAAATTGATTTTCATAGTTGGTTGGGGAATTCATGGGGAATTCTTATGTCCCATCCTGCCGACTTTACGCCTGTATGCACCACTGAAATTGGTCGTGTTGCTAATCTGAGTGAAGAATTTAAGAATAGGAATGCAAAAGTATTAGTGCTTAGTGTTGGTACCAAAACAGGAATTGAACCATTGGATTCTCACCGAGAATGGATCAAAGACGTAAATGAGACCCAGAATTCTGATGTTCAATTTCCGTTGATAGAGGATGCAAATAAAGTCATTGCTGATATGTACGGCATGATTCATCCGAACGCGAGTGACACGCTTACAGTGCGATCCGTATTCATTGTAGGCCCGGACAAAAAAATTAAGTTAATAATTTCTTATCCAGCATCTACAGGCAGGAATTTTAACGAAATTCTGCGTGTTTTAGATTCTCTTCAATTAACTGCTAACTACCAAGTTGCGACTCCTGCTGATTGGCAAAATGGTGATGATTGTATAGTGGTTCCAGCTGTTGCGACCGAAGATATACCTTCGAAATTCCCTAAAGGGCACACCATAATTAAAGAATATTTGCGAGTTACCCCTCAGCCAGATCTTTAATTTCAAAAGCTCCATCCCAAACTGTATAGATTGTAGAAACGATATTTCAATATCCTCTATTTTGATATAATCGTAGTGGAGTGAAATTATGAAAATTTATTCAAGGACTGGTGATGATGGAACAACAGGATTGTTTTTGGGTGGGCGTGTGCCGAAAAATGATCTTAGGTGTGAAGCTAATGGGGAAATAGATTTTGCAATATCAGCTATGGGGATGGCTCGTTCTCTCTCAAAAAAAGATCGCACCAAAAACATCCTTTTGAAAATCCAACGGGATTTATATACAGTGAGTTCTGAATTGGCTGTGGACACTGCAAAATATAATTCTTTCAAGAAAGACTTCATAACTATTGATGAAAATTATGTTCAAAAAATTGAAGAGTGGATTGATGAATTAACCCAGGTGATATCCATTCCCAATAAATTTATTATTCCAGGTGATTCTTTGGTTTCTTCAACACTTGATTTGGCAAGATCGTCTATAAGAACTGCAGAGAGAAGAATAGTAGAACTCCAAGATGAAGCTAAATTAAATAATCAGAGGATACTTAATTACGTGAACCGAGTTTCAGATTTACTTTTCACGCTAGCCAGATATGAAGATTCTGAAATTTCACCAACAATTGTCTTAAATACCAAGCGTAATGAAAATTCTGAGAGTCATGACTAAAATTGCAATTATTGATTATCAAGCAGGGAATATTCGAAGTGTTCAGAAGGCATTGGAAAATTTTGATTGTACCGCAGTGATTTCAAGTGATCCTGAAGTCATTTTTAATTGTGATGGAGTAATCTTGCCTGGTCAAGGAGCATGTGATTCTTCGATAAGAAAATTAAGGGAGCTTAAACTTGTAACACCGCTTAAAGATTACATTCGAGAAGGCCTAAATCCTTATTTGGGAATATGTTTAGGGCTACAATTGTTGTTTCAGTCATCGGAAGAAGGTAATGAGGCATGTTTGGGTATATTTGACGGTGTAGTGAGGCGTCTTCCAGGTGGACAGAAATTACCACATATTGGTTGGAATGATGTGGAATTTTCTCGCAAATCAGAAATTTGGAACGGAGTAAAAGATCGATCATATTTTTACTTTGTTCACAGCTATTTTGCTGATCCAGTTGATGAAACAATAATTACTGGAGAGACAACATATGGAGACAAATTTGCTAGTGCAGTTTCATGGGGAAATGCAAATGCGGTACAATTTCATCCAGAAAAAAGCGGCAACGGAGGATTGAGAATTTACAAGAATTTTATTGATTTAACCAAGGCACTTCGAAGATGAAGATTATACCAGCTATAGACATAAAAGATTCAAAGTGTGTGCGACTGTTTCAGGGAGATTATAGTCGTGAAACCATTTATTCAGATTCTCCTAAGGAAATGGCTGCTGAATGGATTTCCCAAGGCGCAGATTGGTTACATATTGTTGATCTTGATGGTGCCAAATCAGGCAATCCTGACAACCTTGAAATTGTAAAAAATATCCTAGTAGAAAATGATGTATCTATTCAATTAGGTGGCGGTATCAGGAATATCAGAAGTGCGGAAGACGCAATTAACTCTGGAGTTAAAAGAATTATTTTAGGTACTTCTGCAGTGGAAGATCACAGTTTTATCCAGAATTTGTGTAATCAATTTGGTTCTGAGGCAATAGTAGTTAGTTTAGATGCGAAAAACGGTTTGATTGCTAAAAATGGATGGACTCAAGAATCATCTATTTCTGCAATTGGTTTGGCCGAAGAATTAATGGAACTCGGTGTTAAGCGATTTATGTATACTGATATTGAAAGAGATGGTACATTAACTTCGCCGAATTACTCCGAAATTCAGCGAATTGTCGATTTCACAAATTTACCGATCCTTGCAGCTGGAGGTGTGTCTAATTTAAAGCATTTAGAACAGCTAGAAAGAATCGGGGCTGAATCTGCAATTGTTGGTACTGCAATTTATGAAGGTAAAGTAAATCTGCGCGATGCTATTTCTAGATTCCAAAAAATATAATTTATAAGAGGAATATATGGCTATTAAAAAATTAACTCCTAAAACATCTGCATCTCAGAGGTTGAACGATGTAAGGTATCAAAATTTAGATACATTTCAAATAATATCTATGGTGCCATTACACCCTTATCAAAAAATAGCAGATATAGGGACAGGTAATGGATTACTTTCTGTCGCTCTTGCAAAATATCTTTTCGATGGAACAGTTCATGTGTTGGATACAAGAAAAACATTCTTACAAAATCTTGAATCTAAGGTCAAAGAAATTGGAGTTTCAAATGTAGAAACCCACTCATATTCTTCGGGTGGAAAATTGCCTTTAGATAATGATACTTTAGACGGAGCATTTGCAGCTTGCTTATTAAGTCGCACTAGGAACCAATCTAAGATGCTTTCTGAAATTTATCGCTCTGTCAAACCAGGTGGTTGGTTGTCGATTATTGAATGGCAAGAGGATTCTATTGATGGGCCTCCTGCTGATCAACGAATTAATGAAACTATGATGAAGAATTTACTTGCCGATTCAAGCTTCCGACTTGTTAGTAAACACAATTTGAGCTCTTGCCAATATATGATTATTGTCAGGAAATAATATGTTAACTAAAAGAATAATTCCTTGTCTGGATATAGATATGGGGAGAGTAGTGAAGGGTGTAAGTTTTGTAAATTTGTACGATGCTGGTGATCCTACTGAACTAGCGGATTATTATAACCGAGCTGGTGCAGATGAGTTGGTTTTCCTAGATATTACTGCGAGTTCGGGAAATAGGGAGATAATCCTAGATGTAGTTAAATCTGTATCTGAGACTGTATTTATTCCCTTAACTGTTGGCGGTGGTGTACGCAGTTTAGAAGATATTAGAAGATTACTTCATGCAGGTGCTGATAAAGTTTCAATCAACACTTCTGCAGTCCAAAATCCAAATTTAATAAAAGAATGTTCAAAGTTTTTTGGGAGTCAATGTATAGTCGTTGCGATTGACGCTAGGAGTGTAAAGAATAATTCGAACAATCAGAATCAGATATCCCCCCAATTTTCTGCAGTATCACTAGATGCACATTCAAAATGGGAAGTTTTTACACATGGTGGTAGAAACCCTACAGGAATAGATGCAGTAAAATGGGCAAAATTTATGTTTGATTTAGGTGCTGGAGAATTATTGGTAACCAGCATGGACCAGGATGGTCATCAAAGCGGGTATGATATCCAGCAATTATTTGAAATATCTACCAATGTTCAAATCCCAGTTATTGCAAGTGGAGGTGCGGGTGAGTATCAGCATCTTTATGATGCTCTGAAGAATGGTTTGGCCGATGCAGTACTTGCAGCTAGCATATTCCATAACAAAACTCATTCAATTTTTGCAGCAAAAAAGTATCTTAGTGACCTAGGAATTCCTATAAGGCCTTTGGAATATTTGGAAGATGGTGAATAGAATGGTTAATTTAAAATTTGATGAAAAAGGCTTGATTCCAGTAATCATCCAGAATGCACAAAATGATCAAGTCATAATGTTAGGTTATATGAACCAGCAATCTCTTGAAAAGACACTTGAAGAAAAACAAATTTGGTTCTATAGCAGGAGTAGATCGGAACTATGGCATAAAGGTTCTACTAGCGGGAATTATATGAACCTGGTTTCAATTGTCGCAGACTGTGATGGAGATGCGCTTTTTGCAAAAGTAAATCCCGAAGGGCCATCTTGCCATACAGGCAATCAAATATGTTTTGAAACTCCAGTCGACACTCCAATAAATGTATCTAAGAAGTCCAATCCTATTGTTGCACTTGATGAATTAACTGCTCTTATTAAACAAAGAAAAATTGACATGCCAACAGATAGTTATACGGCCAAAATGCTTAGTAAAAATATTGGCAGGACTGCACAGAAAGTTGTTGAAGAAGCTGGAGAACTAGCCATTGCGGCAGTGCAAAACAACAAAGAAGAAACTATATCTGAAGCTTCTGATTTAGTCTATCATTTATTGTTACTGTTAATAAAAGCTGACTTAGATCCTGACTTGCTTTGGGAGCACCTACGACCGAAAGACAATTTAAAAAGTGGCGACTAAAATTACAACTGTAATAAGAATTAATTGTTTTCGTTTTGGTCATCGATTTCTTTTGCTACATTCATTGCCTTAACTGCAACTTCAATTTGCAAGTCATCTGGAATTCGGGTAGTTAAAGATTGTAGTGCGAGATTCGGCAAAGCAAATAAACGGACAATCATTTTAGAGGAATGGAATCCCGTGAATCGAATAAACTCGTAGCTTAAAGATGCGATTATTGGCAGCAAAATAATCCTTGAAGAAATTAGCCACCATAATGGATCTCTTGGGACAAAAATAAACAAAATGATTGCTATTACCATAACAGTCAATAAAAAGGCTGTGCCACACCTTGGGTGAGCAGTTGGATAAGATCTGATATTTTCAGTAGTCAGTGGGTCACCATTTTCCATCGCGTGAACAGTCATATGCTCTGCTCCATGGTACATGAATACGCGTTTAACATCAGGCATAAGTCCAATTAGAAAAATGTACAGCAGGAACATAGCTAATCGTAAAAATCCTTCGAATACGTTTGCTAAAATATCAGATGAAAAATAATTCCCAACCAGATCGCCTAAGAAAAGTGGAATTAAGAGAAAAACTATGACCGCAAAAATTGTGGCGGTCGTAAGCATTGAGATAATGGAAAGTTTCCCAATTTCTTCATTTTCAGATTCTGCGGCTACATTTGCTGAAAAGAGAAGTGCACGCATTCCAAAATAAAATGTTTCACCTAAAGCCAAAATGCCTCTAAGTAATGGAACAGATCTCAATGGTCCAGTCCAGAATGGATTTATCGGGTCGCTTCTGTCAACAATTGACCCATCGGGACGTCGTACCGCAACGCTGACGTTTGAACGACCACGTATCATGACACCTTCAACAATAGCCTGGCCACCATATGTGTATTGATTCTTCAAAAAGATGACATCAAACGGGAAGGATGACTAAGACAAATTGTATCGTCTCTTAAGTCTTTCAACTCTGCCCTCGGTGTCAACTATTCGCTGTTCACCAGTAAAGAAAGGGTGACATTCTTTGCATATTTCAACTTTTAGGTCTTCTTTCGTAGAACCAGTAATATACTCAGCTCCGCAAGAACATACCACTTTTACTTCTGGAAAGTAATTTGGATGTAAGTCATTGGTTTTCATAATTACGCACCTGAAATTTCAGGATAAACACTAGCTCGTTTTTTGTCACGGGTTTCAAATTCAAATTTTACAAAACCGTCAACCTTAGAAAACAAAGTATGGTCTTTTCCTAAACCGACATTAAAACCAGGATTAATCTTTGTCCCTCTTTGTCTCATGATTATAGAGCCTGCAGATACCCATTGAGAATCATAAGCCTTAACTCCCAATCTTTTAGATTTGCTGTCTCGGCCATTACTAGTACTTCCGCCACCTTTTTTGTGTGCCATCTTTAACTCCTAGGTCAAGAATTCAGAGATTTTTTGACTAAGATCATTTACAATTTCTTTTGTATCACCGCCCGAAGCATCCAAGTTTTTACGAACTGTTGCCACTAGGTTTTTAAGAGAATCTGACGATACTCCAGCATCTTGTAAAAGCTTATTGGCTTCTCTAGTTGAGGAACGTTTTTCGGAAGGGGTACCCTCAAGGCTAGCCAATACAATTTCCACTACTTGTGTAGATAGTGATGTTGATATGTTTATAGGATCAGCAGGTGTTACTTGCTCAGTCTTGGACTTTTTCGTAGAGACTGATTTCTTAGGCTTAACTGCTTTAGATTGAGATTTGGATCCGAGTTTTGTAATTTTAAGTTCTGTGTACTCTTGCCTGTGACCTTGTTTACGCCTATATCTGGTTTTATTTTTATACTTAAAAACTACAATTTTTTTCCCTCTGGAATTTTCTTCCACTTGGGCATCAACTGAGACGCCCTCAACAAAAGGTGTTCCTACCTTTATATCTCCATCAGTGGACAATAACAAAACATCTGTTAATTTAACGGAATCGCCTTGATCATAGGGTAACCGTTCAACTTGAATAACGTCACCAGATTGTACGATATATTGCTTGCCACCGGTTTTTATTACAGCGTAATCACTCATTGAAAACTCCCAAACATAAATTCTATTCCGAATAATATGTGCCGTCAAGCATAAACAACTTATAAATTTCGTGTTTGTGGACTTGAATAGAAGATTTTTTCGGGCTTAAAACCGCCTAAATCTTGTTGGTTTTGTACAATCCCAACAAACTGACCATTTGGATCATATGCTCTAAGCCTTTCGAAATGGTTTTGGTCGGTATAGACGATGGAGTTCTCCTTAGAGTAAATTAACTTTCCGTGAGATAAATCTTTGGCTTGTTCATAAGTCACATTGACAAATGGAAGATGTGAGACCGCCGTATCTAGAGGGATCAAAATGTCTTGAAATTCTTTCATACGGAATTTTTCTTCTGCTTCATCTAATGGAATAGCATCTTCGATATTGAATGGACCAGATTTTGTTCTAACTAAACCATTCATTACTGCTCCACATCCAAGGATTTCACCTAAATCATTTGCTAAAGACCTTACATAGAAACCTTTACTGCATCGAATTTTTAGTTGGATAATTGGAGATGAAAAATCAATTAATTCAATGGAATAGACAAACACTTTACGAGGTTCTCTGGGGATTTCTAAGCCCGAACGCGCAAGGTTGTACAATCTTACACCTTTATGTTTTAGTGCACTGAACATTGGAGGTACTTGGAAGATTTCTCCTTGAAATGAAGATAGAGCATCTTCAATATTTTTTAAGGAAATGTTGGAAGGAAGTTTTTCAGCGATAGTTTTACCAAGCGCATCATATGTATCTGTAGTTAAACCGAGACGTATATCTACCAAATATTCTTTTTCATTAAGCATAATATCTTCAGCTAATCGTGTAGCTTTGCCAAAGCATACTGGGATTACACCTGTTGCTATTGGGTCTAAAGTTCCAGTATGACCAACTTTTTTCTGTGAGCTTGCTCGTTTCAGTCGCCTCAGTGTTTCCATTGAAGTCATGCCGTACGGCTTTTCCAAATTTAGGATTCCATTGATTGTGACCATATTAGTTTTTATCATCTAAATTATTCTGAGACTTTTTAATACTTTCGAATATGGTTGATAATCGCTCAGTTGCTTCCGTATCTTCATACCGTCTAAAGTGAAGAGAGGGACATGAAGAAAGAACCTTAGACTTGGAAAGCAGTGAACGAATAAATCCAGATGCATCATTCAAAGCGCTTAATATTAAATCATGCTTATGGAAATCACTGATCACAGATATATAAACAAATGAATGTGCAAGATTTGGAGTTGTCTCAACGCGATGTATACTAACTATGGAATTTGATATTCGTGGATCATTAATGTTTTTATTAATGACGGTAGCAATTTCCTTTGTCAACAAAGCGTTTAGTCGAACTAGTTTGTGCTGCATTTGATCCTCACATTATAGTATTATGTGAGTCTTTCAGCACGATGGCATTCTAAAATATCGCCTTCTTGGAAAGAGTTGAATCCATCTAAAACTATTCCACCTTCCAGTCCATTGGAGACTTCAGAAACATCATCGTTGAAGTGTTTTAAGCTGGAAATCAAACCTGCAAACACTTCGGAATTATTTCTAATAATCTTTACCGTAGTTCCGCGTGAAACTTTGCCTTCATTGACATAGAAACCACCTATTACAATTGATCTTCCAAGACCAAATATTGCACGTATTGTAGCTCTACCTTCTATGATGTCTTGATATTCTGGTTCACGAATCGAATCCAGAGAAGTTTTCATTTCATCAACTAATTGATAAATAATTGAGTATAAGTTGATCTCAATTGATTCTTGATCAGCCAAAATTCTTGCACCAGGTTCTACACGGGTGCAGAATCCAAGGATTATCGCCTCTGAAGCCAAAGCAAGCATTACGTCATTCTCTGTTATGCTCCCACTAGAAGAGTGGATAACATTAATCATTTCTTCATCAGTGCTAACTTGAGAAAGTGCGTTTTCAACAGCATCAATACTTCCCTGTACATCGGTTTTGATGATAATATTTAATGCCTTGATTTGACCGGATTCTATCTTTGCGTGCAAATCTTGAAGCCGAAAAGTTGACGATGTTTTAGACTGGTTTTCTCGTTGTAGTTTTTCAACAATTTTTCGCGCAGTTTTTTCGTCAGAGACTGAATAGAAAAGATCACCAGCACGTGGGATTTCTGAAATACCTAAAATTTCGACTGGTTTGGACGGTTCTGCATGAGAAATTCGACTTCCCCTGTCGTCAAACATTGCTCTAACTCTTGCCCGGGTTTCTCCAATGATAATGTTATGAGTTGGTTCGAGGGTTCCAGTTTGAATCAAGGCAGTAGCAATAATACCTCGATTTTTATCAATTCTAGATTCTACAATTACACCTTTGGCAAGCTCGCTTGGATTTGCTTTCAGTTCGCTGATTTCTGCAACCAAAAGGATGCTTTCCAATAGATCAGGAACACCTTCGCCAGTAATTGCCGAAACTGGGACAGAGACAACTTCTCCTCCAAATTCTTCAACAATTAATTCATGTTCTAGTAATTGCTGTCTGACCTTGTCAATATTTGCGTCAGCTCTATCAATTTTGTTGATCGCTATGATTATTGGGACTTGGGCAGCTTTAACGTGATTTATAGCTTCGATTGTTTGTGGCATAATACCATCGTCTGCGGCTACAACTAATACAGCCACATCTGTTACTTGCGCTCCACGCATCCTCATTGCAGTAAAAGCTTCATGTCCAGGGGTATCCAAGAACGTAATTGTGTTGGAATTATGTTGTACTTGATAAGCAGCGATATGTTGAGTTATACCTCCTGCTTCAGTGTCGACAACATTAGCTTTTCTTATTGAATCTAACAGTGTAGTCTTTCCATGGTCTACATGCCCTAAGATAGTCACGACTGGTGGCCGAGATTCTAACAGTTCTGGAGAAGCATCTTCATTGTTAATTACCAATGAGGCAGGATTGAGATCTTTAATTTCAACTGCGTGAAATCCGAATGATGGTGTAACCATTGCAGCGATATCGTGCTCAATTACTTCATTCACAGTCAGCATATATCCTCTTCGGATAAATTCTTTAATAAGTTCGACATTGCTAACATTCATCACTTCTGCCAAATCACCAAGAGTAATTGAAGATGCAATGGAGAGTGGTTGGAGCCCATCGATCAGTTCAGCTGTGGATTGTTTTGTGTCGTTATTTGCCATTCTGTTAATTGATCACCTTACGTAGTGTCTTTACATAGTGTAATAGTACCTGTTCCGTTGGTAGGAAGTTCTAGCGACGTTTGCGTCCAGCTTTTGTATTTCTTTTCTTTCTTGGATCATCTTTAGGGTTATCACGTCTGCCTCTTGAGCCTCTGCGGACAGTAACTCCTCCACGGAGACCTTCAATATCTTCAGCAAATCTAATGGCTCCATCTGCGGGTGCTTGAGATGCAGCAGCCTTAGCTCTGTTCACAGACCACACATCTTCTTCCACATCATGGAGTGATGTTGCTGAATCAACTTCAGGGATTACGGCGGGATCATTAAACTCTTCTTCTATAGCTTGCTGTGCGACTTCCGCTTCAGATGCAATAAATTCATCAGGGATTTGTGTAATCTCCTCTGAGATTTCTGTGGCTGAAGGTTCTGATTCGGGCTCGGACTCACTGGATTCTTCTGTTATTTCGGAGTCGGCTACAATTGCGTCATCCACTTCAACAGATTCTGTTAGTGTCTCATCGATTTCTTCAACAACTTCTTCAACAACTACATCTACAACTTCATCTATAGTTTCGGGTTCCGCAGACTCGGCCTCTGTTTTTTCCATAGGTCGATCCTGCAAGGAAGGATCGACTTCCTCAACGCCTTTTATGTCTACTCTCCATCCAGTTAGTCTAGCGGCTAAGCGGGCATTTTGCCCTTCTTTACCAATTGCTAAAGACAGATGTTGATCAGAAACTACAGCAATTGCGACCTTTTCAGGGTGATCAAGTATTATACGTTGAGCCTGAGCAGGACTTAATGCCCTAGCTATGAATACAGAAGGATCATTGTCCCATTCAATAACATCAATCTTCTCACCTTGTAATTCATTAACAACGTTTTGGATTCTGATTCCTCTGAGACCAACGCAAGATCCAACTGGATCTACGCCAGACTGTTTTGCTCTTACAGCAACTTTACTGCGAGAACCAGCTTCTCTAGTGATATCCATTATTTCAACAGCGCCATTAAAAATTTCAGGAACTTCCATCTCGAAAAGTTTTTTAACCAAATTACTGTCACTACGTGAGGCGGTTAATTCAGGACCCTTTGAGGAGTTTTCAACTGCTTTCAAGATCACTTTCATTTTCTGACCTTGTCTATAGCGTTCAGTAAAAACCTGTTCAGGCTTAGGCATTACAGCCTCTGTGTTGTTTCCCAAATCGACTATTACATGCCTTTGTTCAAGTCGCAGGATAGTAGCCAAGAAAATATCATTTTCCCTACCTGAATATTCAGCCAGTACAAACTCTCGTTCAGCTTCTCTAAGACGTTGCATCATTACTTGACGTGCAGTTTGTGCAGCAATCCTACCTAATTCATAAGGCATACTTTTGGTTACTATCATGTCACCAATTGCTGCAGATTGATCAAGTGTATGGGCCGCAGAAATTTCTATTTCCAAGTCATCATCTGCAACTTCTTCGACGACCTCTTTACGAATAATGATCGTAACATCACCTTGAGAGGGGTCTAATTTCACAGATACATTTTGACTTTCTGGAGTAATGCTTTCTTTTTTGTATGCAGAAATTAATCCAGCAGTAAATGCAGAAATTACTGTATCAGGAGGGAGATTACGTTCAGCTACCAGCTGCTTAAGGGCGATATCTATTTCGCTTTTCATTTCAGTCGCCTCCTAAAACAAAATTATT
>CAZWTJ010000025.1:0-21585 GCA_964637555.1 uncultured Dehalococcoidia bacterium
AGCATAAAAGCATTGTACATTTTCTACCTAACAATAGCATTTTATTAATACAATAAAAATAAATCAGACTTTCAAAAAAACCTGCCACTGAAAAAGGTAGTTGTCCAAAGGGTTTGATTTTCAAAATATGCGGAACACAAATGAGTTTCCAATAAGATCCATTTGAAATATACTTGAACTACTAAACCCTAGGAGATGCAGATGAATCCTGATTCAGTTCGTTTGACTGAGCTTGCAAGCTGTGCAGGCTGAGCTTCAAAATTTAGTCCTGATGACCTGGCTCAGGTACTGAGTCAGCTACCAATCATGTCTCATCCCGACCTGCTAATTGGATCTGACACAAAGGATGATGCAGCTGTATTCAAAATTACTGATGATATTGCATTGATATTTACTGTAGATTTTTTCCCTCCAATAGTCGATGATCCATACACCTTCGGACAAATTGCAGCATCTAACGCTTTGAGTGACATATATGCAATGGGAGGAAAACCTATGATGGCTCTTAACATTGTTGGATTTCCAATCGATTTACCAAAAGAAATCCTAACTAATATCCTAAAAGGTGGAGCAGACAAAATCCAAGAGGCCGGAGCCATAATTTCTGGCGGCCATACGGTCGATGACTCAGAACCAAAATATGGTTTAGCAGTCTTAGGTACTGTGAAACCTGGAGAAGAAATATCCAATGCAAATTCAAAGGCCGGTGATTTTTTAGTTTTAACCAAATCTTTAGGCACTGGAATCATCACTACTGCTGCGAAACAAACAGCTCTAGATGATATAGAGATACTAAACTTTGCGACAACACAAATGAAATCCCTAAATCAAAATGCATCGATTTCAATGGTTAATGCTGGGGCAAATGCTTGCACTGATATTACAGGATTCGGCCTGCTGGGCCACTTAAAATCCATGATGGAAGCAAGTAACACTACAGCAACAATAGAACTCAGTAAAATACCCGTAATACCAGGTGTATGGAATCTAATTAAAAATAAAATTATTCCAGGTGGCACAATTCGGAATCTAGATTCCCTCTCATCTAGCGTCCATTGGGACAAACAAATCAACGAAGATCAAAAATTGTTGCTCAGTGATGCTCAAACCTCAGGTGGGCTTTTGATATCAATTTCCGAAGAAAATTTGCCCCTGCTTTTGAAAGAAATGAACGAAAGAGCCTGTCCAAATCCTACTTTGATTGGTAGAGTTTCAAATAGAAAAAATAACACTTCCCCATTAATTGAAGTTAATGTTTAGTAACTCTAGAGAGTTGTTTAATGCTTGAAAGTAATATCAAAAAAGACATTATTTCACTATTGCAATCCTCTTTTTCTGAAGCACAGAAAAAGAAAACTTTACCCGCTTATGCCATTCAATCAAGCGATATTGAAAGTACAATTGAGCGTACCAAAAACCCCGAACATGGAGATATTTCGTCCACATTACCTTTACGGCTAGCAAAATCATTGAAAATGTCCCCAATGGCAATTGCCCAAGCAATAATTGATGAAATCCATCCTCTTGAAAATTCAATCAGTGAAATTGTTCCGGCAGCACCTGGCTTTATTAATTTCCACATCTCAAATGAGTGGTATACAAACCAGGTGAATGAAATCATAAATTCGGGTAACAATTTTGGGAATCTAGCAAATGGCCTAGGAAAATCTATTCAATTGGAATTTGGAAGTAACAATCCTACAGGACCTCTTCATGTTGGACATGGTAGAGGAGTAGTGTTCGGTAGTACTTTAGCAAACATATTAGAAGCTGCAGGATATCAGGTACATAGAGAATATTATATAAACGACTATGGCAATCAAATAGAGATGTTTGGACGAAGTATTCTAGCAAACTATCTCACAATTAATGGGCAGCCTACAGAAGTACCAGATGGAGGATACAAGGGAGAATACGTTGGAGAAATTGCAACAAAGTTGATAGACATACATGGCAACTCGATTTTATCCCTTGACGAGAAAGCTTCATTAGATATTTGCATAGATTTCGGTCTTAATGAAATGCTCTCTGAAATCAAAGATGACTTAGAAAAACTAAACATCCAATACGATGAATGGTTTAGTGAACGTAGTCTTTTTGCATCTGGTCAATACAAAAAAACTTTGGAAGTTTTAGAAAATCAAAAACATACAAATTCCAAAGATGGGGCATTGTGGTTTTCGTCAACCAAATTGGGTGAAGAAAAAGACAATGTTCTAATACGTAAAAATGGCTCCCCAACTTACTTTGCTTCTGATATTGCGTACCATTATGATAAATTCTCCAATAGAAACTTCGATCAAGTGATAGATGTTTGGGGAGCTGACCACCAGGGTCATATTTCTAGGATGAAAGCTGCAATGGGCGCATTGGGCCTTGACCCAGAGAAATTAACAATCTTGATTACTCAAATCGTTACTTTCAAGGTGGGTAATGAATCAGTACGACTTTCAAAAAGATCGGGGAATATTTCCCTATTAAGTGAACTCATAAACGATGTGGGGCCGGATGCATGTCGTTACTTTTTCTTGTCCCACTCATCAAGAAGCCAAATGGAATTCGACCTTGAATTAGCGAAACAACAATCTAATGAGAATCCTGTTTATTACATACAATATGCATTTGCGAGAGCCCACAATATTATAGAAAAAGCTAAAGAAATAAATCTTACTTTTGCAAATGCAGACGTCTCTTATTTGGACACTGAATCCGAACTAAAGTTAATTAAATCAATGCTCAAATTACCCGAAATCATTGATATCGCATCCGATTCATTAGAACCACATCACTTACCATATTATTCCATTGAATTAGCCACTGCATTTCATGGATTCTATGACAGGTGTAGAGTGATTTCAGAGAACGACAGCGAAATCGATTTAACAATGGCTCGTCTAAAACTCGTTAGTGCTTCAATGCTTGTACTATCACGTTGTCTAGATTTAATGGGTATGAGATCTCCAACTTCAATGTAGAATCAAATGCGATCTGATTCTAAATTTCCTTCGGATTTATATAATTCTCCACGTTTTTTGTACAATTCTGCAATATTTTTAATTAACTCAACATGTCTATTTTGAACCTTACCAATTCTCTTGCCCGGGATCCCTACCACCATACTCCGAGACTCGAATTGTTGATTCTCTAAAACAACTGTACCAGATGCTAAAAGGCTATCATCTCCAATAATCACTCCATCATTTACCGTAGCCCCATTTCCAATCAAAGAACGATCTCCCACTTCTTTTGCATGGCACAAAACTCTGTGCCCAATAACCACATTTTCACCGATTATTACATTATCATCCCCATGCAAAACAGAATTGTCTTGGATACATGTGTTTTTCCCAATTTTAATATATCCAGAATCAGCTCGGATAACTGTTCCAGGCCAAATACTTGCACCTTCATCTATTTGAACGTCTCCTACGATATAAGCGGCTTCACTTACAAATGCTTTGGGATGAATTTGAGGCGTTTTCTTGTTCAGACTTCGTATCAATTGATCCTCCTAAATGATTATCTTTTAAGGATAATACATATCTTTCGCAATTACACTTGCTTCGTGGACTCCCTACAAAACTGTCACTATTTTTGTGTCCTATCATATGTTTAAATGTAGGAATTAAATCGAAATGGTGGAGCAGTTGAAAACGATTCACAACCATTACATTAAATATTTCTTAGCAACAGCATTTTTTCTATTACTTTTGGTCGCATGCGATACTGAAACCAATGACGCTGTTAAGTCAACAAACACTATAAAACCTATGGAGTCGGATGTAACTGATCCATTGCCTACCGCCCCCGCTGATGAAAACAATGAACTCAATCCGATTGTAACACCCACGACTGCCCCTGCAGCTTTGTTTTATTATTCACGTGCTTTCAGACTTTTAGAAATGGAACTTTGGGACGAATCTATTGTGGCTTTCGGACCAGTAATCGGGATGCTTCCCAACATGCCACATGGGTTCCATGGGCGCGGAAAAGCATACATGAATAAAGATGTTTTCGAATATGCTCTAAATGATTTTGAAAGCGCAATAAAAATTGACCCGACATTTGGTCCAGTCTATGTTGACAGAGCAAGGCTATACCTCAAGCAGAACCAAGCTGGTCTCGCAACTCAAGATTTGCAAAAAGCTCTAGAATTATTACATCCCATTAGGCATAAAGATGAACTAAATTCAGTAGAACAGCTAATGAATGAAATCAAATCAACCCAATAAATCTCAAAGTTTCTAGAAAGAAAATTATCCAAAAACTATATATAATCAATGCATCTAATAAAAGTATTAAAGGTGAAATATGATCTTATCCGATAAAGATTTGATGGATAGCTTAGAATCCCAACATATCAAAGTCGATCCCATGCCTGATTTGAATTCTCAGCTAGGACCAGCCTCTTTAGATTTCAGACTGGGACATGATTTGAGAGTTTTTGACTATGGCCGTAGAGGGTATATAGACACACGTGAAGAAGTGCCTGATGATTTATTTAGAACAATTACTATCCAAGACAATGAACCTTTCGTTATCCAACCTGGCGAATTGGTATTAGCTAACACTTTCGAATCTTTAGAAATCCCCCCTGATCTTTTAGCAAGACTAGATGGCCGCAGTAGTTTAGGGAGATTAGGAATCATTGTCCACGGCACAGCAGGATTATTTCACCCTGGATGGCGTGGTAAACCCACCCTAGAATTGGCAAATTTAGGTAGGATGGCAGTTGCTCTATACCCAATGATGAAAATATGTACATTCACATTTCACAAACTCACAGGTTCAAGTGCACGCCCATACGGTGACACCTTGAATCCAAAGTACATGGACCAAAAAACTCCAGCACCAAGTAAATTATGGTCCGAATTTTCACAGCAAAATCTCTAACAATCTGATAATAATTTACAGATTCCACAACTTGAAAAAATATTGCTTATTTCAGTCTAGCTCTTTTTGCATCTAATCTTTTTTCAGCGTCAAGCCTTGGAAGAGCATATTCATTTAAATCCACAAATGAAATCCCCGATGCTAAAACTGGATGCACCTTCTTAACTTCGTGATAAATCGATTGGGCTATTTTTCGATAGTCTGGATGTCCTTGTGGCCCAGATCTCAATTCAACCATATGGAAAATTTCTCTCAAATTCATTTTCATATACCACCGAACTTTGAATTGCCTTGGAAGAGCATACTGAGACTCTAATAACAGCCCACTATCAGCAATTTTCTTAGCCACTCCTGCTGCCTCATCCATACGACTATTCCACTCATCTTCTAGCCCCATATCCTCAACTTCGACTGGGACATCATAACCAAGATCGGATGTTAAAATTTGAGCCTCCGGGGTTAGTTGTCTGTGCCTATGAAAATCTCTATATACCCCGTAACTACTTAAAAATTCAAATGTATAAAAAACATTTTCAAAAGGTCGCCCCGGTCGATCTCTCCTAGATGATCGATTGCTAACATATTCTTTAATTACATTGTCAATATACTCAGAAGATTCAGATTCAATTACTCTCTCTATTTCAACCATGCTAGCTTGGGTATGAGGGTATAAAATAGCGGCTGCGACGACTTTTTCAGCATCCTCATCAAAGTCCAGCAACCGCACGGAATTATCCGTAGACAATTCCCGTGATGATACCAATTTAGAATTTTGTACAGGATTCCTCCGATGCACCAAATACTCATTCCTTTGTGACCTTTTCACAAAACTAGGAATCACTTTGCGCAACTCATTATGCATTTCATTACCTATGGTTTGAGTCTCAGAAAGCTGAGTCGAATACAAAGAACTAATCAAATACTCATAAGCGCGTCCATTCCCGAACAAGCCAACATTCGTTAATCGAGATGCAGGTAAAATATTTTTTACGATATCACATGCTTTTGCCCGAACTGCGCTTGCATAAGCACGATCAGAACTCTCAGAATCTTTGGGGGAAACTTCGCGAACATAATCCATAGCCTCATAGATCCAAGATTTATAAGATTGAAATAAGTTCCGCATTGAATCAATATAATCCTGAGAATACTTTGAAGCCATAATTGATGGATCTTTGTAATATAAATAATCACCATCAACTTTTTCATCAAACATTACATATCTTGCAGATTTTTCTAGCGGAGAAATTCCAATTCTAGGATTAGTTAAATAATCAGCTGCCAGACTTGAAACGTTTTCACAAGCTATGTGTACCCCTGCTAATTCCGCTACAGAATCATCTCCATAACCAACCAATACTCGATCATAAAAACGTTCGGCTTTTTCAATTGCCAATAACGGATCCGACTGATTTTGATTTGGAGATCCTACAATTTCTTCAAATTCCATTTCTGGTGCATTAATAAACTCATCCAAAAGAACTCTTCTAAGAGTTTTTTCTGTACGACTGTATCTGGAAAATAATGTCCCCTTCACCACTTCAGGCAAATTAATTAAACAGAAAATGTCTTTATCTAAATTGGTAAAATAACGTCCAATCAGCGCACTCTCTTGAGAATCAAATTTCTCTGGCATTAAATTCCTCGCTATGAATATTTATAAACTCAAATCGATTCTAGTATTTCAACTATATTACATGCTGTACCCTATTGTAAGTGGTAAGCAAGAAAGACATTCTGGAATAAAATCTTAAATTCTAGAGACTAAGATCCCCATCTTATTCGTTTGTTTAATGATGGCAAAAATGCTGGTGGAATCTCCAACACTTTCAATAGTGTCCATGCTCCATTTGACAGATTTAACAACTCCAAAGAAATTTGGTCTGAAGTAATGATCGCGGAAATGTTATCTCCATCAACAGACCATTGCAGCGATTCAATTTTTTTGTCAATTTCATAAACACCTTCAGGTTGGTTCAAAAACCCAAGTCGTTCAGACAAAATATCAAACACAAAAACTTTGCTTATAAACTCCCCCTCACTAGATTCACTAGAAATACTTAACGCTAACAATGACGCATCATTAGATTGATCAATAATCCCAGAAATTTTTTGATTCTGAGAGACGCCTAACAATGTTTTTAAATCGTTTTCGGTTGCAATTAACTCTGGAGAGGAATCATTTCCTATGGACAAAAAATACATTCCCGTAACTGAAGAATTTGAGGCCCTATTATAAGGTTCTTCAAATTGAAGATAATAAATCCCTTGGCTGTCAGAAGACCAATCCGGAATGACCCCTTCTTTCAAAATATATTCATACTTGTCATTAAATACATCTAATACCATGACATAATCCCATGAGATTAATAGTTTTTCTCCATCTGGTGACCAGCGAAACTGCGTAGGCTTAGAAAATTTCGTCGGTCCATCTTCAGTGCCCTCAGATTGCCAAAATTCATAATAATCATAACGTTCCAATGTTTTGTTTTCGACATCGATTATGACTAGTTCTGCAATGTTCGATCCAACCGCACACCAATTAAAAACCATTACCGCAAGATATTGACTGTTTGGAGACCACGACAACCACTCGAAAATAGGATAATGAACAAAGCTGTTAATTCCAAGAAAAATCTCTCCTTTATCATTTGCAATAGCAAGCGCAAATTGATCCTCAGAAACATAAGCCAAATTCTTGCCATCAGGTGACCAGGTTGCATCCATTGCGCCAATCAAGGAACCAAAATCCTCTCCTGCGGAATTCACAGCACTAGATGTGAATTTCCATTGGTGATCCATCCTGACCAAATCAGTAAAAATCATTGGACGAGCTGCACTATCTTCAGTAAAAGGAATCTCTTTAAAGGGTGTTGTGTGAAGCGTCACCGAATCTTCGGTTTGTCGCTTCCCAGAAATATGAATTGAGGGGAGTTTAATCGGTTCACCATTAACAGGAATCTTGAAAACATTTGATGGATGCAATTTCTTTTCAACATTCATTGCAGATTCAGTAGATAAAGATTTGACCTGACCATTTAATTCATTGATTGATACTTTTGCGAGATCAGAATCCATGTCATTTGACAAAAAACCTTCATCAACTGATATGGGAGTTGGATAGACATGAAGCTTAATAGAATAATTATCTTCTATAGACATTGGATTAGGCTTAGGAGTAGGCCTGACCAAAGCTTCATCATTGCTCACACATCCAACCAATAGCCCAACAATCAGAACCAAAGTTAATTGAATAAAAATCCGAAAAGAAAAAATTATCATCTGATGCTTTATTCCTCAATTGAGAAAACTGAAATCTAAACTTGAATTTCTCTAGACTCTGTAGTCACTCTACCACCTTGCCACTGTCCACGATAGGTATTCGATGATCCCTCAACTCTATAAAATTGAGCATGAACAATCCTGGCTCCGATTTCTATACGAACAATACTTGGTCCTTCATTTTTTACTGCAAATGTTAATTCTCCAGAATATCCTGGAGCAACATTGCCGGACCTAATATAAATTCCAGAACGAAATGTAGTAGTGCGAGGCTTAATATTTACAGTAATATCTTCAGGAATATTGACCGTTTCGATAGTCTTAAATAAATAAAAATCACCTGGGTGAATTTGCACTTCGGTGATGTCCTGACATTTTTCACCACCTGCAATTGTGACTGCTGATGGAGTTTCTCTCTCAGAAATTCCAAGGTATCCTTCACCTTGGATTTTAAACACTTCTCCCAAACGGAGATCAAACCCAGCACCTTCAGGATTGTTGATCTCTCTTTCAGACAAACCTTCCACCAAACGATAATTTTTTACCATTTCAAGTAATTTTTCAGAACCTAAAATCATATTTCCTCACTCCAAATTTATTTTAATAAATCTCGGGATCCAAGTGCATTTCTGGCGCATCAATCTCATGATCTTCAAGAATTCTCCATAATTTTTGATACACCTGGATTCTCCATCTACCAGTATCAACCACAAATACTCTACCTTCAGAATCAACTTTCACGGATGTTGGAGCAGCAAATCTTTTTTCACGATCAAAATTAACCACATTGTCTCGTAGTCTAAGTGCGTCTGGATTTGCTAACAACTTCTGAACACCTTTTTCTGTAACAGTGCCATCACCAATTAAAGATTCTAGGAACATCCCCCTATGATTAAAAATTAATACTCTGTTATTGCCTCTATCAACAACATAAATATCTCCGTGTTGATCAACCGCAACTGAGCTGGGTCTATTTAACTGCCCTACCCCATTTCCAGAACTACCAATTATCTGAAGTAATTCACCATCAGGAGAAAACCTTTTCACTAAATCGTTCCTCCAATCGGCAATTAGTAGAGAATTATCAATCGGGTCGATAGTTATCCCCCATGGATGATTCAATTGATTTGAATCAGTTCCAAAATCACCCCATCCATTAAGAAATTGCCCATCACGAGTAAATTTTTGGATTTTGTGATTATTACAATTGACTATCCACAAATTATTCTCCGAATCCAATGTAATCCCCGAAGGACCATTTAATTGACCTGGATTGGATCCAAATTCACCCCACCAACCAACCGTATCTCCTGATGTAGTAAGCATTAAAACCACATTTGCATGCTCGTCAGTAGAATACAAAATTCCTTCGTTATCTATAGTACACATTACAGGAGAAGGAAACTTTTCCTTCCCCTGGATCTCAGGTTTCCCATCAATTTTTGGGAAAATAAATTCTCCATATTCATCGTCAATCGTAACTGGAACGTAACGATTCCTGGGAACATTTTGAAATTGTTCCCACCTATTCAAGACATAAAACCACCCATCATCCCCAAAAGAGACGTCCAAAGGCCCATAAAACCCTCCTACGGGAACCCTTTGCCCTAAACAAAATTCATATTTGTGACCCCTTCTAAGTAAAGTCGGATATCGTGAATCATTAGAGATTTGATTGTCTGCCAAAGTGCTCATCTTGAGCTCCTAAATATAAAGTTAGTCACAAACCTATCGGATAAAAACATCATCAAATTGATCAAAACTACTATCTAAAATCGGATTAGAATTTATTCCAATCCATTGCTCCAAAACAGTCGCATAGACGGACCTAAAATCATGAGTGAAGTGCATATCTCCATCAAGTTGATCTTGAGGAGCTAAAGAAGGGTAATTATCGAAAAATCCACCATTCACTCGATCTCCAATTAAAAAAGTGCCCCCGCCTGACCCATGATCTGTACCATTTCCATTATCTCGCACTCTACGACCGAATTCAGAAAAAATCATTACAACAACCTCATTTGAAGCATCATGCTCTCTAAGATCATCTATGAAATCCCCCACTGCTCTCGATACAGACGAAAGCAATTTTGTTTGCGTTTGGATCTGTGCTCCATGGACATCAAACCCACCTAATTGAGCATAAAACACTCTTGTACCTATACCAGAGAGATGAACTTGCGCAATACCTTTGAGACTTTGTGAAAGAGCATCGTCTGCATATTCGATACTAGATTCATAAGAGGGGGGAGCAGTTTTGAGCATGTCTGCGCCATTCAAAGCATCAATGCCTGTTTGCCCTAGATGATCCCATACAACGCTGGCTTCTTCGAATTCTTCGGGGGCGTACATTCTTGTAAAGGCCTTGACTGCCTGACGCTGTTTCTTTCCTGCAAGATCAGTCAACAACCCATATCCTTCCAACTCTGTAACAGAAATTGCAGGTGTGCCTGATAGAAACATTGCTCTTGGAAGTCCAGAACCAAAACTAACCCCTGTGACAACATTCTCCTTATGCGGGTCAAGCTCTCTAATAGTTTTACCTAACCACCCATCAGAAGTTAAAGTTTCTGGGTTGGCAGTATGCCAAATATCCATCGATCTAAAATGGGATCTATTGGGTGATGGATAGCCTGAACCAGGAAAAATCGCTACATTACCCTCATCCCAAAGTCGCTTAATTGATCCCATAGCAGGGTGAAAAGCAAATCCTTCATCAATATGCAATGCATCTTCTTCAGATATCCCAACAGTTTTACGAAACTCAAAATAATGGGGATCTCTAAAGGGAATAACAGTACTCATAAAATCATTGCCACCTGAAAGTTGGATGACAACAAATACAGGAGGTTTAGAAGTCTCTAATGCTTCATTTAATTTTTCCACCATATTATCTCCTCATCAGTATTCCAAACTGAAAATTAACAAAGTCATGCAAATTGATATTCTCTGGAAGATACAATTAGTCTAAGCATCTCAGAAACAATTTCTGAGAACAGATGCGATTCAGTATGAATCTCATCCGGTATATCTAATTCATCAAATAACACATCAATGGAATGTGGCTTTAAAAAAATTGATCCCATTTCATAAAGACATTCCTCCAATAACTCGTCGGGAGACATAATAGATTTTTTAGAAGAAATTCTATTAATAATTAATAATGTGCCAGGAGCAGTAATATCAGAAACCATCTTAGCTGAAAAATTCACCCTCTCTATTAAGAACGATGAATCAATCCATTCTCGCCCAGTATGCCAGCCTTCTACTGTAGGAGGATTTAACAAGTCTTGCCCCATATTCTTTGTGGCATCGGCCATCTTAGCAAGTCCAAATTCATATGGAGTCTGGTGTCTACCTGAAAGTATGGCAGTTCCAACAACAATCTCAGGAGGGCTTTTAACCTTTTTAAAGATCGCATCCTTGAAAAAATCAGCATTGAAAACAAACCTCAAGACTTTAGAAATATTATAATCTGCTTCAATAAAAACCTCAGAAATCAGAGCGATATCTTCTTCAACCGGGTAATCAGACACAAAAAATGAATAAATTTCAGCAGCCACAAATTTTGCTGTAGCAGGTTGCCTGACAATGATATCAATAATATCTTCACCATTAAATTGACCTGTTTCACCCAAAAAAGTTTTCGTGCCGGAGTCATGATCTTCAGATCTAAATATAAACTGGCTATCATGAAATCCATTAGGATACCTAGGAATAGTTTGGGACTTCGTCCACCCCGTAAACGCTCTTGCACACTCCTTAACATCCTCTTCAGTATAATTCCCAATCCCCATACTGAATAACTCAAGCAACTCTCTTCCAAAATTTTCATTCGGTGCATCAGCATGATTCATTTGGTTATCCAACCAAAAGATCATTGCAGGATCTTTTGCCAAGGCAACAAGTAAATCTCGGAAATTACCAAGTCCTTTGTCCCTGAGCATTTCATAATGCGTCCTGATCATTGGATTATTTGTTACTTTCGAGGTTCCCGTAGCAAAAACTCCATGCCACATCAATGCGACTTTTTCTTCAAGAGGTCTTGGAGAATTTATCATGCGGTATATCCACCTTGCTTTAGTCCAATAATTCACTTCCTCATCAGCGTGTTGCAAATTATGTCTTTCTAAAAGATCTTCTTCTAGACGTGGATAGTTTCCAATATCAATCAAATCTTCAACTATCGTCTCATATGATTTCGACAATCGACCTTCTAGTTTGGAAGCAGGTTCCCCAAATGCTGCCCTCCTAAGTAAATGCGCAACCAATTCAATGCTTGTACTTTGCTCTAATACTGTCATCTTTTCCCCCTGCCGAAATACTGGGCAACTGTTAGAACTATAGACCAGAATATATCACATTATAAATAAATCCGAAACATATGATAAAATATGGTTTAATGGCTATAACATCAGTTAATAACAAAAAATAATTGGCAGCTAAATGAAAAGTTTTTTTACAATTCTCGACAAGGTATTTGAGGATATTACTGGTCCAATCAAAAGTATGTTTAATGTTTGGATCAAAGATGCAACTATTAGTGGAATCCTACTAGTAATTTGTGCGATTATAGCATTTGTTTGGAGCAATATCGGCCATATTTCCTACGAACAGTTTTGGGAATATCATTTTGAAATTGGAATAGCAGGTTTTTCGTTAAATGAACCTATCCATTTTTGGATTAATGATTTCCTTATGGCTATCTTCTTTTTCTTAATTGGCCTTGAAATCAAACGAAATATTTTAGAAGGAGAATTAAAAGATTGGCGTAAAGCCTCTTTACCTGTTTATGCTGCATTAGGTGGAATGATTGTTCCAGCGATACTTTTCTACATGCTAAACAAAGATAGTAATGCCGCAAATGGTTGGGGAATTCCAATGGCTACTGACATCGCATTCAGCATAGCAGTACTAGCACTACTTCGTACAAGAGCCCCAATAAGTTTAAAATTATTCCTTTCTGTATTTGCCATAGTTGATGATATTGGAGCAGTGATAGTAATAGCTATTTTCTACACTGATACTATTAACTTGGTACAAATCATTGTTTCTGGCCTTTTGTTAATCACAATGCTAGCTGCCTCAATTAAACTTCATGTCAAATCAGCTTGGTTTTTCGGAACTATGGCTGCATTAGTTTGGCTATCAATTTTAACTTCTGGAATACATACAAGTATCGCCGGTGTTTTAATTGCTATGACTATTCCATTAAATATGAGAGTGGACAAATCAACATTTACAACCAATGTACAAAACATTTTAGATTCATTTAAAAAAGATTCTTTAAGCGACAACACTTCTGACTCTGACATTCTTTCAGAAGAACAAAATGAACATCTGAAAAGACTTAAAACGGCCGCGAGCAATATAACTTCGCCTCTAATTCAACTCGAGCACAATTTACTGCCAATCGTTTCATTTATTATAATTCCACTATTTGCCATCTCCAACGCCGGCGTGTACTTAGGGCATAATCTATCAGAAAATATTTTTAACAATGTAAGCATCGGAATAATTCTAGGTCTAGTAGTAGGAAAACAAATAGGCATTTTCGGATGTGTATGGATTGCAGTACGACTTGGTCTAGCTTCTCTTCCACCTAATATAAGATGGATCCATATTTACGGTGTATCATGGCTGGGTGGAATCGGTTTTACAATGTCTTTATTCATCATCGGTTTAGCTTTAACAGATGAGCAATCCATTGTCCAAGCCAAAATTGGCGTAGTGATTGCATCGATTATTGCAGGACTTGGGGGATACTTAATTCTGCGGCTAGCATCACCAAAAAAGGAACCCTCGCCAGAACCTACAAAAACGATTCAATAACAATATTATAAATATTAAAGGCGCTTAAATTGAACATTGAAATTCGTGACGATGCATTCAAAAATATAGTTGATCCAAACGCCTCAATCCAACAGCTGGCAACTGGATTTGAATTTACCGAAGGACCAGTTTGGAATCCTATTGAAAACGCTTTAATTTTCAGTGATATGCCCGGAAATATCATGCGTAAGTGGACAGACAATAAAGGCATTGAAACCTTTAGACAACCAAGTAACATGGCAAATGGAAATTTTTTCGATTCTAAAGGGCGGCTTATTACTTGTGAACATGCCACAAGCAGAGTGGTCAGAACTGAATTAAATGGTTCAATCACTATTTTAGCCTCCCATTATGATAAAAAAGAACTAAATAGCCCCAACGATTTAATTGTTAGAAAAGACGGACTTATATATTTTACTGATCCTTCATTTGGTCGTATGGAGTACTATGGAGTCCCAAGGGAACAAGAACTAGATTATTGCGGTCTTTACAATATTGACCCTGACAACAAAAAGATCACTCTTTTATCAGACAATTTCGTCCAACCGAACGGATTATGTTTTTCCCTTGATGAGAAAACGTTATTTGTTAATGATACTGTCAAGGAACACATTCGTGCATTTGATGTTTCAGATAATGGATTGCTATCAGAAGGGGAAATCTGGGCAACTGTCTCTGGCGAAGGACAAGGTGTTCCAGACGGTATGAAAATAGATTCTGTTGGGAATATATGTACTACAGGACCCGGAGGAATCCACTATTTCGATCCTGCTGGAAACTCAATCGGAGTAATCAAAATACCCGAACCGGTATCAAATTTTACTTGGGGCAATGAGGACATGCGCAGTATGTACATTACTGCGTCAACATCACTTTATAAAGTTCGTACAACTATCCCAGGAAATCAAATATGGAGCTAATAAAATGATTTCGTTACATGTATATTTCACCCCCAAAATCGGTCAAGATAAAGCTCTAGAAAATGGAATTTCTGAAGAATGGATCACCGCGATGGCTATGCAAGAGGGGTTTTTAAAAGCAGTAACCCTCAAAAGATTCTCAGACTCTAGTATTAAAAAAGTTGGCGGAATAATACCGGAAAATCTTTTCGAAGTCATCTCATACTGGAACTCTGAAGAAGAAAGACTAGCGTGGGTAGCTAAGCCAATTCATGACCAAGTCTTCAATCCCTTAATCGCACTATCGGAAAAAGTGAATTTTACACTCCAAAATGTAAAGCACACATGGGGGTTTTAGGATATAGACAATACAATTTTCCCAAAATTCATGTTGCTTTCCATATGTCTATGAGCATCAGAAACCTTTTCCAGGGGAAATATTTTGTCTACTATTGGTCGAATCTTGCCTGATGAAATCAATGGTATCAAATTTTTAATAAACTGCTGGTTCAATGCCATTTTTTCAGGCATCGATCTTGCACGAAGAACTGTCCCAAATATTTTCAGTCGTTTTTGCATTAATTGGCCAAAATCTATTTCTAGACTTGAGCCTCCCATGGTACCTACTAAAACTAATCGCCCCATAGATGATAAAACTTGGATATTTTTGTTCCAATATGGCGCTCCAACTACATCCAAAACGACATCAACACCATTACCATCAGTTTCTTCACTAATTACTTCAAAAAAATCTTCCTTGTTATAATTTATTGAAACATCCAATCCTAGATCTTTAGCATGTCCCAGCTTCACATCAGACCCACTCGTACCATATGTTCGTACGCCGAGAGACTTCGCAATCTGAACTGCGGCAGTGCCAACTCCACTACCAACCGCATGAATTAATAATGATTCACCCATCTCAAGCTTACATTGATTAACTATTGCATCGAAAGCGGTAATAAAAACTTCAGGAATTGAAGCTGCCTCTTCAAAGCTCAAGTTGTCTGGAATATGTGCAAGCATATTTTGATTAGTCGCAACTTTTTCAGCATATCCTCCTCCACCTAGCAATCCAAAAACTCGATCACCTGGAGAAAAATTCTGAACTAATGACCCAACATCTAAAATTATCCCAGCCATTTCTAACCCGGGAACATCAGATCTAATCCCAACAGGAGATGGATATCTTCCTTTTCGTTGAAGAGTATCAGCTCTATTTAAAGCAGAAGCCTTAACCTGAATCAGAACATCCTCATTGCCAAACTTTGGATCCTCTATTTCTTGAATTTCGAAAACTTCCGGACCACCTGGTTTCGTAATAACAGCTGCAAGCATTAAAACTCCTAAAATTATACCCACCCATCTAAAGAAAATTTTTGCACAGCTTTATCATCAAATTCCACACCGATTCCTGGATTTTGTGGAATTTTTAAGCCTGCATCCTTAATCTCTAGTGATGTCGAAAACAATCTACCAATATTTAAAACAGAATGATCAGTGAAATATTCAACCCAAGAAGCATTGGGCGTACTCGCAACTAAGTGAACATGAATATCAGCTAACCAGTGAGGTGCGACAGTGACATCACGTCCTGCAGCCATTGAAGCAATCTTCCTCCACTCAGTAATTCCTCCACACACACCCGCATCTGATTGTAAAATATCCGCAGCATCATTATTTAAAATCTGTTCAAAATCCCACCTTGTTTGATGAATTTCTCCAGTAGCTACTGGTATGTTCACTGATCGAGAAATTTTTGCATGACCTAAAATATCATCCGGCATCAACGGTTCTTCAATCCAATCGGGTGAATGAACCTCAAATTCCCTGCATGCTTGAATTGCAGAACTAGCATCGCTCCAAGCATTATTTGCATCCAAGAATAATGGAATTGAGTTCCCTACCGCCTCTCTAGCAAATCCTATTCTAATCACATCCTCTGAGGTTGAAACTCTACCAACTTTAATTTTTACAGCCCTAAGTCCCAAATCTAAATAACTTCGCATCTCGTTCCCTAGATCTTCTGGAGTCTTACCAGGTTGATAATATCCTCCACTTGCATATGCTGGAACGATATCTTCATGGAAAGCTCCCAACATCTTATACAGTGGAAGTCCTGCATCTTTTGAAATTAAATCCCATAAAGCAATATCAATTGCACTAATACCTCTCAACACTGAACCCCTACGTCCATGCAAAATGGATTCCTTATACATTTCATCCCAAATTGATTCAATCTGATGAGGATCACGCCCAATAACAACATCCGATAGCAATTCCCTAATTGCTATGGTTGTAACAGCGCCAGCCTTATGACCAGTATATGAAAATCCTATACCTTCAACGCCTGAATCTGATCGAATTCGGACTAAAGTATAGTGTCGTTCCTGAACAGACCTGGTAGCAAAAGCAACACCAGAATCCAAAGGGACAACGCAAGTTGCAGATTCGACAGATGTGATTTTCAATATATTCTCCTAAAAATATTAAACAGAAAACGCTACTGACCCATCATTCCTAAATGGAACTGCATTATGCAATTCACGTGGCGAATAAGGGGTTTTGGAAATCTTTTCTTTGTCAATTTCTACGCCTAAGCCAATCCCTTCTGGAAGAAGCATGTAACCACCATCTCTATTAAGAGAAGAGTTAATAAAATCATGCTTTTCAGATTCATCAGCTAATGTAAATTCCTGCGTAATGAAATTGGGGATAGTAACATCAAGATGTACAGATGCTGCAGTCAAAATCGGACCTAGAAAATTATGCGTGACAACAGCCGAATGAAAAGATTCCGCAATTGCTGCAATCTTCTTTGTATGTGTTAACCCACCAGCCAATCCTACATCAGGTCTAACATATTGAGGGCCTCCATGAGTTAAAAGTTCTCGGAATTCCCAAATAGAATGCATTCTTTCACCATTTGCCACTGGTATGCTAACTCTCTGGGCTATCTCTGCCTGAGAAATAATACTATCAATTTGAATTGGGTCTTCATAGAACATCGGATTAAATTCCTTTAGATTTTCAGCCAAGTGAATCGCAACCATAGGAGTTAATTTCCGATGAATCTCCAAAATGATATCAACATCCTCTCCAGCCCCTTCCCTCAATGCACCAACATAATCCTTAGTTTGTTTTACAAGCTTATCTAATGAAAGATCAAAATAATTGTCTGGGAGCGGATCGATTTTCAAGGCTGTAAACCCTTGCTCAACAGCCTTTTTGGCCGCTCCATAAATGCCTTCTTCTTTTGGTAATTGATTATCAAATCCACCTAACAATAAATGAAGCCTGACTTTGTCACGAACCTTCCCTCCAAGCAATTCCCAAACTGGACATTGAAAACTCTTTGCCTTAATATCCCACAGTGCTATATCGATTGCTGACAAAGCTCCTGATAGAACGGATCCCTTGAAAGGCGAAGATCGATAAAGTAATTGACTGATGTGTTCAGTATGAGTCGGATCTTGACTAAGCAAGAGAGGAATCATTTTTTGAACAATTGCACTTACTGCTTCTGGAAATCCCCAGCAAGCTGATTGACCCAAACCCGTAATTCCATTGTCGGTTGTTACTTCAACAAGGAATAAATCACGAACTAAATATGTTTCAATTTTTTCTATTTTCATTTAAATCTCTATTGCCCTTGGAGTCCAATTTAATAAATGTTTAGCTTTTGTTAAATTGTGTTCTTTTTCATTAGGATCACCTGCAACAAATACTGATTCAAATCGTCCATGACCCTTAGAAACATAATCCATGCCAGCTAGGTAAGCATTGGCTAAATCTTCTTCATGTGTAATCCACAACCTTCGATCCATAGATCCTTGATCAATCTTTGAAATTTCTTCTTCCCATTTTTGGGCTGTTCTAGGCCCAGTGATCCTCAGAGCTAAAATATTCATATCAAACCACCTTGCAAAATATGAACATATCAACTCTCCAAACCCCTTTGTGAGTCCATATACTGAAGGAGTATCCAAAGGAATTTCCTCTTCGGCATTATAGTAATCCCTCTCTCTATAATGAACACTCATAGTACTAGTATGTACTCCTTTTAAAATGCCCATCTTTTGTGCATGGAATAAGAACTGATGTAATCCCCTTGTATTCAATTCATAATTCTCATTAATTTCTTTAATGGTTTGTGTAGTTACACTACCACCCTGTGGACTCTTCATAGTCACGTTAACGAAAATTTCCACATCCTTCAAAGCTTCTTTTATGTCATTTGGATTCAGCATAGATCCTTGAATAAAATCCACTTCCTGGTTCTCAGGAGGAGTCAAATCAAAAACTTTTACATTGTGATCTTTTAAAAGATAAGGAGTAATAAACGATCCAACCATCCCAGAGCCACCTGTTAATAGAACATTCATAATTCTCTCCGCGGTTATTTTCCTAAGATTCGATGGAGCGGGAGACGGGGTTCGAACCCGCGACATTCTGCTTGGGAAGCAGATACTCTACCACTGAGTTACTCCCGCAATCAGTTTCAATTACCCCCGAAAAGGAATTTGAAAACAACCTTCCTAGCCGGGCGATTCTAACAGGAAGAGACTTAGCTCTCAACTCTTAAAAGAATAAACTAATTCCTTACTTGACCATAAAGTAGAGCAATTGTAATGTTAGTTTATGAAAACTGATCTAACATCGTTATGCAAAGTTATAAGACAAAATGAACGTGAAGTGGAAATCTCTTCAGGTGCAATGTCTAGGATTGCTGGCGTATCAGAATCTCTTACTGGTGCATCCGGAATACATCTAGCAATCTCTACAATTCAACCGAATTCATCTGCAAGTCCTCACTATCACAAAAATTGTGAAACCGCTATCTACGTCTCGAGTGGAAGTGGTAAATTCTTAACAGGTCCAAATCTGGAAATTTCTATGGATATTGGTCCAGGTGATTGCATTTATGTTCCTGCCAACTCAGTCCATCAACCAATAAATGACAGCAATTCAGAAGTAATGGAACTAGTTGTAGCTCGAAACACTCCAGTTGAAATTGTAGTAGAATATAACCCTGCAGAAAGTGAACTTTCGTGAAAATTTCGTTTCTTGGGCCACTAGCTCAGTCGGTTAGAGCGCAGTCCTGATAAGACTGAGGTCCCTGGTTCGATTCCAGGGTGGCCCACCAAAATTTCACCAACTTCTGATCTGCTTAAGCTCCAAAATAATTAGTAGAATCGCTAAGCGCAATATACTGATCACTAAGGGGGCCTGCAAATGGAGGATTTTCAAATCTGCAATTGAATTCACACAATCGGGGATCATTATTTTCTATTAAGATTTCATCTAATTTAAAAGCAAGATTTTCCCTAATAGAATTGAATGCAGGATCTTCCGCCAAGTTATTCATATGATCAGGATCATTCTGCACATCATAAAGTTCTTCAAAAGATCTTTTCCCGAAAGCAAGTTCGAAAGAATGGGTTACTTTTTGATCACCGCGATTATGAATCATCCAGGCCTTAGTTGGACTAGCATCCAAATCCCCATAGGCACATCGTGTATCAGTAGAAATTTCTTCCCACGCAGGGGCAGGGGCAGTAATATCATCTAGTCCTTTAGGATCACCCATAGGCCAGCGATCTGGTTTGAAATTACGTATATACAAAAAATTCTTGTTCCTTATTGCCCTCATAGGATAAGGCAATCCCCCAGATCGAGCATTTTCTACATGTCTCTCTCTACCAGTAACAACCCAATTTCGATCAGGATCTACTTGGCCAACATCTTGATTACTAATTAATACATTTAATAAACTATTCGCACTCATAGATGTCGGAGGTTGCACATCGGCAACTTCCAAAAACGTCGGAGCTAAATCCATAAGATTTACAAGGTCATCTACAACTCTTCCAGGACGAATTTTTTCAGGCCATCTCACTGCGAGTGCCACTTCGGTACCAATATCATAAAGATTGCATTTAGCCCTAGGAATACCAGGGATCCCATGATCTCCACTGATTACAATTAACGTATTGTCTAATTCTTCAATTTCTTCTAAAGTTTTAATAATCTCTCCTAGACCAGCGTCAAAGGCGAGACATTCTCCTAAATAATCAGCTACGTCCTCTCGAATTTCGTGCACATCTGGCAAAAACTTTGGAAGTTTACCAACCAAACTATCGGGATCTATTCCCCAAAGTTTTTTACCTGAACCTCTCTCCCAAGTACGATGAGTATTGGTGGGACCCCACCAATAACAAAATGGATTCCCATTGGGTCGGTCTGACAAAAAACTCTTAAAATTTTCAACGGTTTCGTCAAGTAGAATCTTTTTAGCTTCATCAATGCCCATATTCTTAGACATCTCAGTCACCACATGCGAAAACTGATTAAAATCACTGCCGAATGCTTCATATCTCGTTCTTTCTCCTCCATATGGAGCATTGATTGCTTTTCCTGGAGACCAAACCTTATATGTGTAACCAATGTGATATCCGTTTTCTTCTAAAATTAATGGATATGTAGGAATTTCTTCATCCCAGACTGCTCCTCTTAAAATTGCTCCAAGTCCAGTCTCCCAAAAGTAGCTTCCAGACAAAATGGAACTTCTGCAGGGAGTGCAACTTGGTGCTGGTACAAATGCATTCAAAAACAGAGCTCCTTCAGACGCAATTCTGTCAAAATTCTCAATTTTTCCCCCAAACAAGCGATATTCTCA
>CAZWTJ010000026.1:0-21566 GCA_964637555.1 uncultured Dehalococcoidia bacterium
CAGCAGGCAAAGGCGACGGGCAAATGATGTGGGCAACTGCAATTCAACTCGACAGAGAAGAGAATTTGTTTGTATGTGATGAAGCTTTAAACCGCATTTCAAAATTCAGCTATGAAGGTGAATTCTTGGGCAAATGGGGTGAAGAAGGCGAAAAAGAGGGACAATTGAATCGTCCCTCTGGCATGGTGATTGATTCCGAGGGTAATTTTTTTATCTCAGATACTTTCAATCACCGAGTTCAAAAATTCACGCCCGAAGGCGAATTTATCATGTCCTTTGGATCCCTAGGTAACAAACCTGGTGAATTCAATATGCCTTGGGGGGTAGAAGTAGACCCTTGGGGATTTTTATGGGTTGTAGATTGGAGAAATGATCGAATCCAAAAATTCACTGCTGAAGGTGAATTTGTTACTGAAATTGGAACCCCTGGAAGTGGCAACGGCCAATTCAAACGTCCATCAGGAGTCACAGTTGACCTACACGGAGATATATATGTAGCAGACCGTGAAAACCACCGAATTCAATTGTTTGACAGACATGGAAAGTATGTCGAACAATTCCTTGGGAATGGAGGGATTTCAAAGTCTGGGATTAGATACATTAGTGTGCATCCGGGACCACTTAGACAAAGATATGAAGCAAATCTTGAAGCATTAAAATTATTTATCAGTCCTATGTCAGTAAAGGTTACAGATGATTTCAAAATGCTAGTACCTGATTTTGGCAACGCTAGAATTCAGATTTTCCAGAAAGAAGCATACCCACTCACTGAAGACGAAATACGTGGTCCAATGCGTAGTAGACAGCTTGGAACTATTCAATAGTCACTACCTCTGATAAAATCGGTCTATGAAGAATCATTCAGCCTTTTCAGGATCCAAGTTACTAAAAGGATCCCTTAGATTTCACTTCACAGCACCATTAGTCGTATTCGCTGGTCTGCTTGGTGCGTGTACCGTACCAATCACTTTTATAACCGGTACAAACGTGAACGAAATCCCCTCACATATGCCTTTAATCCCATCTTTGATGTATCCAATAGCAGGAATTATTTCAGGGGCGATTTTAACTTATCATCCTGTAAAATGGATGAGTCGAGATTTGTCCCATCATATGCCACTATGGCATTGGCTCGTTATAGGCTTAGTATATGGAGGACTATTATCTATTTTTACTGGAGCACTGTTACCAGTAATCGGTCCAATACTAGGTTTGTTTGTTGGAGACTTATCAATAGGTCAAATGCCAGAAGCATTATTAATTTCTCTAGCAAGAATGCCTCTTAATTCTTTAATCCATGGAAGCTTAGGAATGTTCACTTCTTTTCAGGCCGGTGTAATCTTTATAATTGCAGGCATACTGATAGACCGTTTAGTTGCACAACAGAAAGCATTCATTTCAGATTTCATGCCGTGGATAATCGTAATTGTTTTAGGAATCCCAGTATTGATTTTAGCATTCTGGGGAGATCCCGATTTTCTCTTTAAACTGGGGAGACTCGGGGAAAGATAGAAAGTCAGTTAAAGATTTACCAATTCCCTAAATCTTTAATTTCGATTTCAGAACTTTTTAGTTCTTCGTCGTCTACATAAGGTGTCAACAATACTGCAAACCGATTCATTCCCAATGTGCTATTTACTCGAAATGCCAATTTTTTATAACCTTCATTTTGAGCTTGCGGTTCGGGAGGAGTAGCACTAATAATCTCAAATTGAGATTCATCTTCAGATAAAATTTCTAGTTGCATTCGTTTATTTTCTATAGACAAAATAGCCTTGTTACCCTGCAACTCAATATCTGCTGAAGTTACCATTCCCCATATGATCTCAGAGTTTTCGGGTAATACAACTTCATCCTGTATCAATATTTGTCGTCTATCAATTAAAGCTACCCCACGATTAACACTTTCTATATCAGAATAAGCATCTGATAACTCAGCTACTGCAAATGCAAATTCTGGGGTAGAACTAAATTTCATAATTGTAGCCCTTGCATCTGGATCTTGATTAATACCATTTATGAGTAATGTATTGTGACTCTCAGTTCGGTTTCTATAGTAGGTCCATCTTCTGGCTACATTAGAGTGTGGAGATGCCGTGGCATATGGAGGCTGAATACCTAGGTCAAAATAACCAGGAAGATTATAATTGTCCCTACCTAAATCTGTTGCCCATCTATGACCCAATGCATCAATCACAAAGCTTCCTAAATCTAATTGAGAATGAGGAGCTTTATTATCTCCAGCTTTTAAGCCCAAGAAAACAGCATCTGGATCCTCCCAATCACTTCTGAACATAGCCACATCAATTTTCCTGAAGTGGGCATCAAGTGGTAATCCATATTCTATGGGACCTTTATCAACATCATCTTGAAACCAAACAAGATCTAACGGATGAAACTGGAGGGGTCTCGACTCCGCAGCCGAGGATGTCCCAGACCATGTTGTCGTAGAAGTCCCCCAATTCAGTACTCTCAGATCGGATTTTTCTAGCCTTTGTTTATACCAAGAGAAGAGATCATTATCGAATTTCTTGGCCAGCCAATACATTTCGTGAGGTTCGCCATCACCACGCATATCCTCATTGGCATCAGCATAATTGAAAAATTTCAGTATCGGTGAAGTATAATAAAATGGGAACTGGGCAGTAATCGAAAACCCAGGAGAGTTGCTTAACCCAAAATCAGTCCCAACAGCACTCTCTAATGCGGCTAAATAATAAACATTATATCGTGTCGCATAATGCCAATAGGTTGGCCCTTCTTTCCATCCTCCATCAGGACCATATTCCTCCATAGTCCGCCTCATATAAACCAAACCCTTTGAAAGTATACGCTCAGATAGATACGGTTCTTCATCTCCAATAGCTAATGCCCCTATAGATAACCCGCCATTGCAGACTTGGCTCCAATTCATTTGGCGCATAACCCAATGAGTACGATTTTCCATATCAGTAATTCCAGCTTTTAAACCTTTTTCTGCTATTGCAAAACGAATTAAATCCCTCTGAGTATCATCCATATAGTGATATAACCAGTCATATCCAATACCTAGAGCGTGAGTCATCTCCCCAGTATCTAAAAAGTGTTTTGGATTCCAATCAGGAAACTCTACAGCAGATAGCATCTCTTCTATAGCACGATCAGCAAATTTTGTATCCCCTTCAAGACGATACATTAAACATAATTTATAAATCCGATCAACTGCTAAACGACTAGTTCCTAATAGTCTCAATCCATCAGGAATAGAATATTCAATCAATGGTTCTTTTAAAATTGCAAGGCATTGCGCTAGTATTGATTCTTTCATCAATTGTGCACGTGGATTCTCGGCCACTAACTTCTTGATTTTTTTAAGCTCAGCATTATCTAAAATTAATCTTGGATGCTCTTTCTTCAACTTTTCAACAAACATAAAAATCTCCCTGAAATAGAAATGGTTTAATCAGCAGATCTTCTTGATCAACGTGAGGTGATAATGAAAACAGAAATTTAACTTTTTATCCAGGAACACCCGGTAGTTGCATTTCAGCTGCAAAATGGCACTTTGCAAATTGTCCTTCTGACCCAGGGATCTCAATCATTGGAGGTTCTTGAGTCCGACATATATCTTTTGCAAACTCACATCGAGGATGGAAATAGCAACCAGAGGGCGGATTTGCAGGATCTGCCACTTCGCCTTCTAACACAGCACCTATAGATCTAACTTCTGGATTAGGAACAGGAACTGAAGATAACAATGCCTGCGTATACGGATGCCTAGGAGCCGTGAAAATTGTTTCTGTTGATGCAATCTCAACAATTTTCCCAACATACATTACTGCGACTCGATCACTTATGTATTGAACAACGCTCAAATCGTGACTCACGAAAAGATAAGTCAAATTCAATTGATCTTGCAAATCCTGCATTAAATTCAGGATTTGTGATTGAACAGAAACATCTAACGCTGATACCGGTTCATCCGCAATCAACAATCTAGGATTCATTACCAAGGAACGAGCAATACCTAATCTTTGTCGCTGGCCACCACTAAATGCATGAGGATATCTTCTCATGTACTCAGTTGATAAGCCAACCAATTGCAGCATTTCTGCTACTCGAGCTTCCAATTCCGAAGCACTTCCATCCATTCCGTTTACTTTGAGAGGATCAGCCACCAAATCAAAAATTGTCATCCTAGGATTCAATGAGGCAAAAGGATCTTGGAAAATCATCTGCATTTCTTGACGAACATCTTTGAGTCGATCAGGATTCATTCCAATTACATCCGACACAACATCATCCTTATCCTTAAAAAGGATTTCCCCATCAGTCGGTTCGACCGCTCGCATGATGGCTCGTCCGGTTGTAGTTTTACCGCAACCACTTTCACCAACTAACGCTAAAGTTTCACCGGTTTTCAATTTGAAAGAAACATCATCAACTGCACGGACATGTCCGACGGTTCGTTTCCAAAGTCCTGCAGTAATTGGAAAATGTACTTTGAGACCATCGACTTCCAGTAAGTTGTCCTGTTGAGTGTTTTCAGCCATTTTCTTTATTCCCCTTTGGAAACTTCTTCAGCGGATCCAGAATATAGTAAGCAACTCACTTCATGCCCAGAATCGATCTCAACTGTTTGGGGATCAAGCACGTCACAAACTCCAGCCATAAACTTTGGACATCTTGGATGGAAAGTACATCCTGTAGGCCTTTGATAAGGGGGTGGTACCGTTCCCTCAATAGCTGTCAGCCTGTCAGTCTGACGTTCTCTAGAAAGTCTAGGAATTGATCTAAGTAATTCTTGAGTGTAAGGATGCTTGGGATCATTAAACAAAGTATTTACATCTGCTCGTTCTACAACTTTACCCAAATACATCACTACAACTTCATCAGACATTTGGGCAACCACACCTAAATTGTGAGAAATCAACATAACAGCCATTCCAAACTCTTCTTGAAGTTCTCCGATCAATTCAAGAATCTGGGCCTGAGTAGTTACATCCAACGCAGTCGTAGGCTCATCAGCAATTAACAAGCTCGGAGAACATGAAAGCGCCATCGCAATCATCGCCCTTTGGCGCATTCCTCCAGACAAATTAAATGAATAATTGTCTATCCGCGACTCAGGATTAGGAATCCCCACGCGCCTTAACATCTCCACGGCTCTATCACGAGATTCTTTTTCAGAAACTTTTTGATGGAGCTTGATACCTTCAATTATTTGAGAACCAACTGAATGGACGGGACTAAAAGAAACCATAGGTTCCTGAAAAATCATTGAGATCTCAGATCCACGAATATCCCTCATCTGAGGACTATCAATTGGCAAATCTAGCAAATTTGTAGGACCAGTATCATCGTCGGAAGATGAGCCCAGATCATACAAAATCTCACCTTCAGTAGTCCTACCAGGAGGTCTTACGATTCTAATAATAGATCGAGCTAAGACACTCTTCCCACAACCACTTTCTCCAACAACCCCCAACACCCCACGCCTATTAATAGATACATTGGCCCCATCTACGGCACGAACAACACCTTCATCAAGATAAAAGTTAGTCTTGAGATCTTTGACCTCAAGCAAGGGAGTCTCTTTTGTGGAAGCCCCAGAAATTGGCTTGCCTTTAATAATTTCTTTTTTCATAGCCAGTCCCATCATGAGTATTAGCGCAAGCCTACATTTAATGCTTGCACCTGTCAATTTTCTATTGCGTAAAAATGCAAAAATACGAAGATTATTTTAATGCCTGGGATTACTACAACTAAAAGCTTTGGAAAGTAGTATGAAATCCAAATTCATTCTACAGATATTCCTAGAAGTTTCAATAGTGAATTATCGCAACACACTACTTATCCATCCTACCGGAGGCTGTGGGTCTGAACCGCCTGGTGATTCACCCCCTGCTATTGTCGGATCGATACATATTGCAAAACCAGCAATATAAACTTCATTTGCATCAGAAACCATCACCTTACTAGGAAAATCATCCCATCCTGAATCATAGCCATGTATCCACAATGTTTTACCCGAAGAATTAAATTTCCTTATAAACGCATCTCCTGGAAGTAATCCAGGCTGTCTCCCCTCATACAATTCAAATGGTCCAGATGGCTTACCTCCAGCATAAATATTCCCATCACCATCTATGCCAATACTAGATACATAGTCATCTCCAATATATCCGAATTGATTAACCCATAAAATTGACCCCTTAGAATCAAGTTTTGCTACAAACGCATCAGATCGACCCTGATTCTTAAAACCTTCGAATTCTCCCCTAGTATGTCCACCCAAAAATACGTTGCCCTTAAAGTCCGTTTGAATTGTCATTGCCTCATCATCTAAATTTGTCCCAAAATTTGTAGTCCAAACCTCCTTGCCAAATGTATCAAGCTTTGTAACCGCCACCCCAGAAAGATCTTCTGTCTGTGAAGTTTTCCCTATAGCCTGTGGTGTCGGCAGAATCGGTCTTTTTGTCAAAGAAATAAAAATATTATCTTCCATATCTATTGATATAGCATCAACAAAATCGTCTTCGATTCCACCAAAATATTTTAACCAAACTTCATTCCCATCTGGGTCAAATTTGTATAAAAATCCATCCCATCCACCAAAACCTATCCCTTGATCTAAAATGGATTCATTACGACCTACAACATAAATATTGTTCTCAGAATCAACAGCAACATCTTTTGAAAATTGATCTTCATCCATCCCAAATTGAAGCCTGAATATTTCATTCCCATCTGAGTCAAATTTGTATAAAAATCCATCCCATCCACCTTGATTTTCAGTATCGGTAATTTCACCACGAGATTTGCCAACAACTACAATATCTCCATCATGATCAACGGTTAACGCACTTGCATCATCTGAGTTTTGAGATCCAAATTGTCTAATCCATAAAGTTTTTCCTTCTAGATCAATCTTCCGTAAAAAAGCATCCATCAATCCCGGAACATTTTCACCCTGCACTAGATTGCCATCGGTCCAACCAGTCAAATATATATCTCCCTCTGGGCCAATCTCCCCCCCAAGAATAAATTCTGATTGTATAGAAACGAACCTTTTCTGCCACAACTCAATACCCAATTCCTCACCCAAATCATTTCCTAAAGAAGGGGGAGGAGTGGGAGTATTTCGAGGATCCACTTTAGGAATATTTGTAAAGGTTGGAGGCTTGGGATGTGAAGGAAATTCCAAATACTCTTGCGCTTGGTTAGAAGAACATCCAAAATTCATCAATGCCAAAACAATAGCTAAAGCGGATATTGAAACATAACAAGATTTAATCATCTTTAATCCTGACAACAATTTCTAACAGTACCCATTATATCTGAAAATATGCAACCCAACGGTAATTACTCTTCATTACCATATGCTATACTGCAAACCCAAAATATCAATTCATCAATCGATGCTGGAGAACTCATGACAACAAAACATTTGAACATCAAATCACACATGAATCCACCCTATTGGGCGCTACTAGAACGCCAGCTTATTTCATCACAGACACAAGCTATTGAAAAATATTTTGAAAAATATTTCGACCAGCGTGGGTATTTAATGTGTGTCCCAAGATGGGGAGGTGATGATGGTCCGGACGATGCTGCCGAGAATTTCCTGAACTGGCCAATATTGCACGCTTTGGGCAGTAATGATATTGTTCTTGATCTTTATAAAAAAGCTTGGGATGGACATTTGCTTCAATACACAGAGGCAAAAACAGTCGAAGTCCCAATGGGGCGCGATGGAATGTATTTCAAGGAATTCCCTGTAATGTTCGACTGGATGCATCATGGAGAATGGCTGAATGCATTCGTTTTACAAGGATTGTCTGATCCAAAAGATCCGAATTACATCAGACGGGTGAAAACATATAGCGGCTTCTATATGGGGGAGGATCCAATTGCGGAAAACTGGGATGACAAACTTGGAATCATTAAAAGCATGTTCAATGGAAGTCGTGGCCCACTATTACGAAAAGCAACTGGACTTGATTGGGCAGGCGATGACATTGAACTTGCAGGACGCTTCAAACCTAATCACAAGGAAACCAGTTATGAAATGATGGTCGAACATTTTGACCCATATACTGATGTAGCTGGAGACCACCCGCTGAATTTAAGTGCAACAGTCCTAGCATTAAACGCATTTGCCTTAACCGGAGAAACAAAATATCGTGATTGGATATTGAGATATATTGATAATTGGGTCCAATGGACAGAGCGAAATAATGGAATTGTACCAACGAATATTGGACTAGATGGTACTCTTGGAGGTGAATGCAATGGCAACTGGTACGGTGGTGTATACGGATGGAATTTCACCGTTTGGGATCCAGCTGCAAAACAATGGGCTCATCGACCTTCATTCCAGTCTCGAACTCCTTGGGGATTTGCAAATGCCCTATTGATGACTGGAGACATGAAATATGTTCAGATTTGGGGTGATATGATCGACCAAGTTGATTCGCACTCCAAAGTTATTAATGGCAAGACTCAGTACCCTCATATGTACGGAAACTACGAGGATAATGAAGGTTGGTACGCATATTCAGCCGAAAAGTTTTCAGAAGGAATGGGAGGACAAAATCACCCTGGAACCCGACTAATAGCTTATTGCACAATGGAAGAAAAAGATTTAAAGAGAGTTTCCTCTGATCCATGGATCTCATTTTTAAATGGTGAAAATCACAATTACCCAGAATCTGCATTGTTAGAAGATCTCGGAAAAGTAAGGGAGCGAATGGAAGAGGTTTTTGCTGACACATCCTCTCCAGATACGCGCATGTCAGATGATATGAACTTTACAAATCCTGCAGCAACTGATGCTCTGATTCAATTAATGCTAGGTGGTTTGCCAACCGGAAGGGAAGGCGCGCCATTACACTGTCGGCTACGTTATTTTGACCCTCAAAATCAAAGAGCCGGAATTCCCAACGATGTATCAGCTCTTGTAACTTCAATGGATAAAGAAAATACGTCTGTGACACTAATCAACTTAAACCCCTCGGAGCACAAGACATTAATCATACAAGGTGGAGCTTATGGAGAACACCAGATAATTAACGCTACTAGTGATGGTGAATCAATCGATATTGAAGACTCCTCATTTAAAGTCAATTTAGATCCAGGATGCGGTTCCACAATTTCTATCAAAATGTCTCGGTATAAGAATCTTCCATCTTTTTCAATGCCTTGGGATTAATAAGTAATGGTCGGGGCGACTGGATTTGAACCAGCGACCTCCACGTCCCGAACGTGGCACGCTACCGCTGCGCTACGCCCCGACACTACCAAACAAAATCAGACTCTCAGATCTCGATCCTTGAAAAAATACACTGCCAGAATAAATAATACGGCAATCGTTACCACAAACATGGAAAGATGAGCAAAATCAATTCCATTCCTTAACGGATCATGACCAAAGTACCAATAAAATGGAGAGCCTTGTTGCATCCATTTAATCCCTTCAACCAGAGGTATTAGAGCATTTATCAAATACGTTAATAATGCAATTGAAGCAGAAACAGAAACTGCAATCACAGACCTCCCAAAATAAGAACCTAAAAACAACGAAATTGAACCAAAAAGTAACCCGAGCAATACTAGACTAGTGCATGCCCAAATAAAGTTTCCCTGCGCCAATTCAATATCAAATACCGTCATCCCAAAATATCCAGAAATGCACAAAACAAACCCAAGCAAAATGACAAGAAATAACAATGAGTAAATTTTTTGAATTAAAAAGCTTACCCTTGATACGGGATTCGAAAGTACCATTTCTAAAGTCCCAGATGATTCTTCGCCAGACACTGCTCCTTTTCCAATATTAATCGCAAAAATAATAAAAATTACAGGCAACATTACTGTAAATAATTCAGCATTTAAAAATCCTTCAGGAGAAGTAATATCTGCATCTTCTACATTCTGAACCCATAAATTTATCATTTCTTTGGGCATCGATGCTAAAAAATCATTAATACCTTGGGCATCCTTCATAGTAGGATAAATCGCCATGATCATAATTACCGCTAAAAATAATCCCAGACTCCACCAAGAAAAAGATTTTAAGTGGTCTCTTAGAGATTTTAAAAAAATATTATTTAACAAGAACTTCCCTATCATCATTTTCGCTCAGAACCTTTGTAATAAGACAAGAAAATATCCTCCAAATCAGTTTCAAAACTTTTAAATGCTTCCACATCAAAATTTGCGGCTTCTTTGATTAAAGGATCAATTGCTCCAACGAGAGAACAGGTTACCACTCGATCATCAATTGAAATATTTGAAATTCCTTGAACCTGTTGAAAAATGTTTTCGGGAGGGTTTACAGAAAATGTGATTTCAAATTTTTGCACAGAATTCTTTTTAAGAACATCTACTCGCTCCTCTGTTATCAAAAATCCGTCTTTAATTATTGCAACTCGGTCGCATAATGCCTCAACTTCAGGCAAAATATGAGAAGACAAAAATACTGTACTTCCATCTGAAACAGATTGTTTAACAATCTCGTTAAATTGTTGCTGCATTAACGGATCCAAACCAGTGGATGGCTCATCTAAAATAATTAATTCAGGACGGTGCATAAATGCCTGAATCAAAGCAATTTTCTGCTTGTTGCCACGAGATAAATTTCGGATTTGAAGTGATAAATCTATATCTAATTTTTGGGATAATCGTTCCACATTGTCCTTATAAACTCCTTCCCTTAGATTGGACAAAAATAATAGCATTTCATTTCCAGTCAAATGCTCATAAAGTTTCATATCACTATTCATATATCCAATTCGTTTATGGATTTGAGGGTACTCTTTTGATGGATCCATACCAAAAACTCTTATTTCACCACTGGTTGGTTTCAGAAAATTCATAATCATTCGAATAGTGGTTGTTTTCCCAGCCCCGTTTGGGCCCAAGTATCCAAATATTTCCCCACCTGGGACAGAGAATTCCACTTCGTTTACGGCCACGGTTTCCCCGTAGTGTTTAGTTAGGTTTGAAATCTCAATTATTTTATCCATAAATTAATCCATATGATTGGCAGAATACTTTCTAACATACTGTTACTTCAACCTGAAAAACAAGGGGACTAGAGACATTTAATAGTATTGACAGAAGATTGCATATCTAATACCATTAGTGAAAATATTGATGCTATGATAGGGAGTAGTACCAATCAAGTCAATCTAAAGAGAGTCGATATATGCTGCGAATCGATGATTGGCGGTTGGGAACTCGCCCTGGAGCACTCGATCTGAAACTAATAGGAGGCACAAATGACGCAGGAATTAGCAACATATATGTCGCTGCCTGCGCAATTTGTACTTTAAGAAATTTTTATAGTTAGGGTCGGGCGATAGTTCCGTTATAACTCCGAGTGAGTCGATAAATCGACTAATTAGGGTGGTACCGCGAGATTGACATCCCGTCCCTTGAATTGGACGGGATTTTTTATTTACGAATCAAATGGTAGAAAATACCATCACCAGAAGAAAGGTGAACACAATGAAATTGACAGGCGGTCAAATAGTTTGCGAAAGCCTAATCAGAGAGGGAGTAGATACAATTTTTGGTCTTCCTGGTGGAGCCATATTGCCCCTCTACCAAACTTTATCTCACTTTCCTCAGTTAAAACATATTCTTGTAAGACACGAGCAAGGTGCCGCACATGCTGCAGATGGGTACGCAAGAGTTACTGGAAAACCTGGAGTAGCTTGGGCCACTTCCGGACCAGGAGCAACAAATTTAATCACTGGGATGATGTCCGCATATATGGATTCTATTCCAATGGTTTTAATTACTGGACAGGTAGGTAGAGCTGCCATTGGATCTGATGCATTTCAAGAATGTGATATCCAAGGAATTTCCCTCCCTGTAACTAAACATAACTACCTAGTAATGGAAGTTGACGAAATCGCCGAAACTATAAATGAAGCCTTTCATATTGCCAATACTGGAAGACCAGGTCCTGTACACATAGATATTCCAAAAGATATTTTCACAGAAATTACGGACTTTGAGTATCCAGAAATTCCTAATCTCCCAGGATATAGACCAAATATCAATCCTCATCCAAAACAAATTAAGCGAGCAGTAAATCTAATCGAAAATGCCGAGAAACCAGTAATACTTGCCGGTCATGGTATTTTAATTTCCAAAGCTCAAAACGAATTATTAGAATTCGCAGAAAAAGCACAAATCCCAGTAGTAAATACTCTAATGGGTGTAAGCAATTTCCCTAGTAATCATATCTTGTATTCTGGATGGCCTGGAATGCATGGCATGGCTTATGCTAGTTTAGCATTAGAAGAGGCCGACCTAATTTTAGGTCTTGGAACACGTTTTGACGACCGAATAACTGGAAACACCTCAAAGTTCGCAAGAAATTCTAAAAAAATTCATGTCGACATTGATCCTTCAGAAATTGGTAAAATCATCAATGTAGATGTTCCAATCGTTGGCGATTTAAAAGCTGTTATTAGTGCCATTAGTAATCAGGTCTCTAAAAAAACACACGTTCCCTGGTTGGAGCGTATCGAAACTTTAAAACGCGAACACCCATTGTCCGATCCTAAGCAACCAAAATCATTGCAAATGAAATTTGTAATTGATGAAATAGCAAAGGCTACTAATGGTGATGCAATAATTGTGACTGGAGTTGGGCAACATCAAATGTGGGCGGCTCAGTATTACCCATTTAAAAAACCCAATTCATTTATTTCATCTTCTGGATCTGGTGCAATGGGATATGAAGTCCCTGCAGCAATGGGTGCTCAGGTAGGGAGCCCTGACCGTACTGTTTGGTCCATATGCGGTGATGGAGGGTTTCAAATGACGATGTATGAACTAGCAACAATAGTAGAAAATGATATACCTGTAAAATTCGCTATCATGAACAACAACAGCCTGGGAATGGTTCGCCAGTGGCAGGAATTGTTCTATGATCAAAATTACTTCTCCACAATATACTCACAAAACCCAGATTTTGTTAAGTTAGCAGAAGCCTTTGGAATGCCCTCTTGGAGAGTAACCAAGAAATCCGATGTTAAAAGCACAATAGCAAAATCCCTGGCTCACAGTGGCCCCACACTGATTGATTTTGTGGTTGAGCAAGAAGATAACGTATATCCAATGATTCCGGCTGGCATGTCCATTAATGAATTAATCGAGGAACCCGTAAACAAGGAGACTCTATGATGACAAATGCTGAAAACATTAGTAGACATACAATCACAGCTTTAGTTGAAGACAAGCCAGGAGTATTAAACCGAATATCATCAATGTTCCGACGAAGGGGATTTAATATATCTAGTCTGGCTGTGGGAAATAGCGAAAAGCCCAATCTTTCGCGAATGACATTTGTCGTTGAAGGAGACAGCGCAGTTGTAGAACAAGCTGTCAAGAACCTTCACAAGCTAATTGATGTAATCCGTGTAACAGATCTATCTACAGGCAACAATTTGATACGGGAACTAGCCTTAATTAAGGTAAGAGTGACTGCTGATACCAGGGACGAAATAATACATATAGCAAACATTTTTCGATCCAATATCGTCGATGTCGATCATGATTCGCTAGTGCTTGAAGTTGTAGGTGATGATGACAAAGTAGACTCAATTACCCATCTTCTTGAGGATTTTGGAATTATTGAATTAATGAGAACTGGTAGCATCGCAATTCGACGTTCACGTGAGCGATCAAAGCCAAAAGCGTCTGACGCTCCTGAAACGAGAAGACTTCATGCAGGCAGTGGAAGCGTTTAAACAGATACAAATTTAAGGGAGAAAACAAAAAATGGCAGCGACAATATATTATGCATCAGATGCAGATTCAACTAAATTAGAGGGGAAGAAAATAGCCATATTGGGATATGGTAGTCAGGGTCATGCTCACGCCCTAAACTTACAAGACAGTGGACATGATGTGATTGTAGGCCTTTACAAGGGAAGTAGTAGTATCAAAAAAGCGGAGGAAGATGGACTAACAGTAATGGAATCATCTGAAGCTTGCAAAAATGCTGATGTAATAATGATGTTGGTCCCTGACCACCTAATGGGCCAAATCTATTCCGAAGACGTACTGCCTAATCTTTTGCCCGGGAATACTCTAATGTTTGCTCATGGATTCAGCATTCATTACGAGTTAATAACCCCTCCTGAAGGTGTAGATGTAGTTATGGTTGCTCCTAAAGCACCAGGGCATCGAGTCAGAGAAGTTTTCACTCGTGATTCTGGAGTTCCAGGACTTTTGGCAATTCACCAAGATTCTTCAGGAATTGCTTCTGATGTTGGACTAGCATACGCACATGGTATTGGATGTACACGAGCGGGAGTTTTGACAACCACTTTTAAGGAAGAAACTGAAACCGATCTATTTGGTGAACAATCCGTACTATGCGGCGGAGTTACAGCTCTAATCAAAGCAGCATTTGAAACTCTAATTGAGGCAGGCTATCAACCTGAATCTGCATATTTTGAGTGCATGCATGAGTTGAAATTGATAGTTGACCTTCTATACCAAGGAGGTATGGAATATATGCGATATTCAGTAAGTGATACTGCGGAATTCGGAGACTATGTGAGTGGTCCTGCAGTTGTAGATGAACATGTAAAAGAAAACATGAAGCGCGTTCTTGATCAAATTCAAGACGGTTCATTCGCACGCAGGTGGATTGCAGAAAACGATGAAGGCAGACCTAGATTTAATGAATTGCGTGAAGAAAACAAGTCGCATCCAATTGAAAAAATCGGCAAGGACCTAAGGGGGATGATGTCATTCTTAAATGATCCTGAATAAATTTTTTAGGTAAAATATTGTCTTTTAAAAAAATATTTTTACAAAGTTTAATTTTTCTAGCAGTCACTTGCTTAATTGCTGGGTGCAATGACACTGAGTCAAATAATCAAATTTTTCAAGATATATCCGACCTGAAAACTGCAACGAGTGAACTCAATAACAAAATTGAACGCTCCAATATCGAATTAGAATACAGTCTCTCAGAATTAGAAACACATATTGAGGAACTTAAAAAACAAATTAATCAAATCAATGAGCAAAAAATACCCGAAAAAACCATCGTGGGGAACAATCAAATGGAAATAGATATCGAAAAAGTTTTTGAAATGATATGTGATCCAAAAACTAAAGAAAATCTTACAGCCAAAATCGAATCTTCAGAGTCGAACGTTGAAGGAGGGCAGCAAATGCTCTTCTTGATAAGTCTAATCTGTGGCTAAATGGAAAATAACCAATTAAATCTCATATTCAATAAGGAGATAAAATGGTAGAAGACAACAATGTAATCATATTCGACACCACTCTAAGAGATGGGGAACAATCTGCTGGAATAGGACTAACTACCCCAGAAAAACTTGAAATCGCGAAACAATTAGAAAGACTGGGAGTAGATGTAATAGAAGCTGGATTTGCAGCAAGTTCTCCCGGTGATTTTGAAGCAGTCAAAAAAATCGTTAATGAAGTTCGATCACCAATTATTGCATCTTTAGCTCGGTGTGTTTCAAATGATATCGACCAAGCCTGGGAGGCAATCAAGGAAGCAGAAAAACCAAGAATTCACGTCTTTATTCCAAGTTCAGACATTCAAGTCATGCATCAGTTGAGAAGTGATCCAGAGAAAGTCCTAGAACAAACAATATCTTCTGTCGAAAGAGCAAAGGGATATTGTGAAGACGTAGAATTCTCCCCCATGGATGCCAGCAGGACAGACATGGAATATCTATATTCACTAATTGAATCTGCAATAAATGCTGGCGCAACCACAATCAACATACCCGATACTGTTGGATACATAATGCCATGGGAATTCACTAAACGGATCGAACTGATCCAACAAAATGTATCAAATATTGATCGAGTAACCCTAAGTGTCCACTGTCACAACGATTTAGGACAAGCTGTTGGAAATAGTTTGGCTGCTATCACAGTTGGTGTGAGACAAGTAGAAGGATGCATAAATGGACTTGGCGAACGCGCCGGGAATGCAGCGCTGGAAGAAATAATTATGGCGATTGAAACCAGAAAAGATCTATATGGAGTAGATACAAATGTTGATACTCATCAAATATATCGTACAAGCCGTCTTGTAAGCGATATTACTGGCTTCCCAATACAACCCAACAAAGCAATTGTTGGAGCCAACGCATTTCGTCATGCATCAGGAATTCATCAAGACGGAGTGCTTAAAGAGAGAAGCACTTTTGAGATTATGGACCCCAAATCAATTGGTTGGCCAAGTAATACTTTGGTCCTTGGAAAATTAAGTGGAAGAGCAGGGTTACGCTCTAGATTGTTAGATCTGGGATACACATTGGAACAAGATGAATTAAATGAGACTTTTGATTCCTTCAAAAACTTGGCCGATCGTAAGAGAGAAGTTACTGATGCAGATTTGGTTGCCCTAATGTCAAATCACAGAAGATCGTCTGAAATACCCACAATTTTTTCACTTGAACAAGTACAAGTTTCTTGTGGTGATCACCAAATCCCAACCGCTACTGTAACTCTAAAAGATAAGGACAATAATAAACACACTGATGCAGCCACAGGGACAGGGCCTGTGGATGCAGTGTATATGGCTATCAACCGAATAGTAGATGTCCCTAACAAATTGACTGAATTTCGAGTGGATGCAGTTACAGAGGGTATTGACGCATTAGGCGATGTCACAATCAGAATTGAAAAGGACGAAAAAGTTTATGTTGGCAGAGGATCCGACACAGACATTATAGTTGCTAGCGCTAAAGCATATATGAATGCACTCAATCGCTTGATAGCAACAGAGAATTCCAGAACAAATGAAAATGCCAACCCTCACTAACAATTTTCAACTTTTCACATGATATAATCTCTGCCATCAATGCTAGAGTTTAACAACTATTAAGATTACAAAATTTAGAGGATTATTATGCCTAAAACAATGTTCCAGAAAATCTGGGATTCTCATGTGATTCATCAAGAAGAGGGACAACCAACGATACTTTATGTAGATTTGCATCTAGTACACGAAGTCACTTCAGCACAAGCATTTGAGGGGCTTAGAATTTCTAACAGGCAAGTAAGAAGGCCAGATTTAACAATTGCAACAGCTGACCACAACGTCCCGACTTCTCCAGGAAGACTCCCTATAAATGATTCCATCGCCAAGCAACAAATAGAGACACTGAATCAAAATTGCCATGACTTCAACATACCCATATATGATATGCATGACGAACGTCAAGGAATAGTGCACGTGATTGGACCAGAACAAGGTTTAACTCAGCCAGGTAAAATCATTGTCTGTGGTGATAGCCATACATCAACACATGGAGCATTTGGTGCATTTGCAATGGGAATTGGAACTTCAGAAGTTGAACACGTACTTGCAACACAAACTCTTAGACAATTTCAACCCAAGACTATGGAAATAAAATTAAATGGCCCCTTGCCATTTGGCGTGACAGCGAAAGATGTGATCTTAGGTATCATTGGCAGAATCGGTGTTGCCGGTGCAACTGGATACGCAATTGAATATAGTGGTGAAGCAATTAGAGCACTTTCGATGGACGAAAGGATGACAATTTGTAATATGTCAATAGAAGCTGGAGCTAGAGCAGGAATGATTGCCCCAGATCAAACAACTTTTGACTATTTGCGAGGAAGGCCCGAAGCTCCTGCTGGAATGGATTTCGACATGGCCATAGAATCATGGAGTCAACTAGGCTCTGATTCTGGTGCATCTTTTGACTCTACTATAGAAATTGACTCTGATGAATTGGAACCTTTTGTAACATGGGGAACAAACCCAGGAATGGTGACCGGAATAACTGGTCAAGTACCATCTGATGAATCATTCTCCGACCCGGCTGATCAAGAAGCAACTAAAAGGGCGTTAGAATACATGGGATTGAAACCAGAAACCAAGATTCAAGATATCAAACTTGATCGCGTGTTTATTGGATCGTGTACAAATGCAAGGTTATCAGATCTTCGTGCAGCGGCTGAACTAGTTGAAGGACGTAAGGTCAAAGATTCTGTGTATGCAATGGTAGTTCCGGGTTCATCGCAAGTAAAAACTGAAGCAGAAGCGGAAGGCATTGACAGTATTTTCAAAGCAGCAGGATTCGACTGGAGAGAAGCCGGCTGTTCAATGTGTCTAGGAATGAATCCTGACACCCTAAATCCAGGAGAAAGATGCGCATCTACATCTAATAGAAACTTTGAAGGTCGTCAAGGAAAAGGCGGCCGCACACATTTAGTTAGTCCTCAAATGGCGGCAGCGGCGGCTATTGAAGGTCACTTTGTAGATATTCGGGAATGGTAAAAAATGGCTGTTATAGAAGTTGACATTGCGGAAAATGGAATTAGATTCGTGTGGTCAGATGGAGACGACACAATACTGGACCATAGATTCCTAAGGTTGAATTGCGGTTGTGCACTTTGTGTTGAAGAACTTACAAACAAAAAATTGCTTGATCCAGTAACAGTTCCTGCAGACATCAAAGCAGAAGATTTTTTGTTTGTTGGACGTTACGCAGTCCAATTTTTGTGGAGTGATGGACATTATACTGGTATATATCCATTTGACATTTTAAGAGAGCTAGCAAATCCAACACAATAAGTGAATAGACTAATAATATCGTCTGTTTGATTTCCCCCATTTAAAAGAATGCGCATCGGCTAATCCTTTCAAAATCATTTGGTCAGAATCAATACTGATTTCGTTTCGTGTCATAGTATAAGCGTCTTCACGGTTATCAAAATAATAGCCTTTCCTTGTATTCGCAATTTCAAATCCATACTTTTTGTAAAGATTTTGAGCAATTAAATTCGAAACTCTTACCTCTAAACTTATTTTTTTAGCTCCTAAGGATGAGGCCTGTTCAATCCCGGACAACAAAAGAAGTTCTCCTACACCTATCCCTCGAAATCTACTATGAACAGCAACTGAAATAATATGAGCTTCATCAGCAGCGAACCATGTACCAATATATCCTGCGATCGACTGATTATTATTTTTGATCTTTAGCTTTTTATCAAACAAATCTCTAGTCGTATCCCAAATTTTTTTTACGAAAGGAAAATTTGGCGAATTGGAATTTTGCAATTCGCCTTTATCCTCTATTTTCGCCTCAACAATATTAGAAATTAAATATCTCGCACGTGGATTCCTTAACTCCCTTGAAAACGAAGTAGGGGCTACAAGTGGCGACAAAGCGTTCTTCTCAATCATATTAACTGATTTGATATCCTCAGAAATCATCGGGCGAACCTCAAATGGCATCACTTTATTGTCTGATCGATTTGATTCTATATGCATTTTCTTTCCATAAAATATTTCAGATTATTCTATAGCCAAAGTATTGTATTTTTCCACAGAAAAATCGATACTAGTAGTGAGCAATAAAAATAATGAACATAATTCTCCGAATAATCAAGATCGCATTCAAAAACAAATTTCATATCACGGCTGCTTACGCCACTATGATTGTTTCAGCTGCAGCCTATCTGTTCCTACCCGAAGTTTTTGGAAACACTATTGACTCTATCGCTGAATCATTAGACGGTGGAGTACCCCTTTCCACCATAGAAATACTTACTTTGTCCGGAATAATTTTAGGACTTAGTTCTATAAGAGGAATTTTCGGCTTTGGGCAACAATATTTCAGCGAATCAGTCTCTCAACTTGCAGTATATGAAATCAGGAATCAACTTTTTGACAGGATCCAAAGATTAAGTTTGTCATTCCATGACAAATCTCATACAGGCAATTTAATGTCTCGAGCAATCACGGATGTAGAAAATATCCGGATGTTTATTTCAATTGGATTAATAAGAGGCCCATATTTTTTTATAATGTTTGTGACAGTTGCAATCATATTAATCAATATGGATACAAAACTCGGTCTGTTATCTATAGCATTTATGCCAGTAGTTGCAGCTCAATCTATAATTGCTCGGCTAAAAATGCGTCGCCTGTGGACATCCGTACAAGAACGAATGGGTGAATTAAGTACTACTCTACAAGAAACATTAACTGGAATGAGAGTGGTGAAAGCATTTGGGGCAGAAGAACATGAATTAAATCAGTTAGATCAGGGCAGCAAAAAAGTCTCAGAAGAAATGATTAAAGTTGAATATGTTCGAGCAACCAACATGTCATTCATGATATTTGTTTTTATGCTTTCTCTGGCAATAATATTGATCTTTGGTGGCCGTAGTGTTATCGGGGGAACATTATCTCTTGGAGACCTAACCAAATTCTTATTCTACATGCAACTACTTTCGATACCAATTCGCATGCTTGGATTCATAGTCGCATCGACTGCACGGGCTACTTCCGCTGGTGCGAGAATTTATGAAATTATTGATACTGAGTCTAAAGTAAAAGAGTCAAAGAATCCAACCAACATAGAGAAAATTTCAGGCGAAGTTCAATTTGAAAATGTATCATTTAGTTATAGTACTGCTGACAAGTTGCAAGCTTTGAAGACACTTAATTTCACTGTTCCCTCAGGGGAAATTATTGCGCTAATCGGAACTCCTGGAAGCGGAAAAAGTACTTTGGTAAGTTTGCTAACTCGATTCTACGATCCGACCGATGGAGAAATCCTTATCGACGGACAGGATATTAAGAATTTCACGCTTTATGATCTAAGACATAACATTGGAATTGTACAACAGGACATTTTTATTTTTACTGACTCAATCAAAGAAAATATCGCATACGGTAATCCCAATGCGAGTATGGAATCTATTGTAAATGCGGCTAAATTGGCACAACTACATGATTTTATCGAAACATTACCTGATGGCTACGAGACAATGTTAAGTGAAAGAGGTGTCAACCTTTCGGGTGGACAAAGGCAAAGACTAGCCATCGCAAGGGCAATAGTTCTTGATCCCCCCATATTAATACTTGATGATTCAACTGCAAGTGTCGACACAAATACTGAACGCCTTATTCTAAACGCCATGAAGAATGTTATGAAAGGTAGGACTACATTCGTAATAGCTCATAGATTAAGCACCATCCGCAATGCCGATCAAATATTTGTATTGGATAAAGGTGCCATAGTTGCTAAAGGTAACCATTCGTCATTAATCAAAGAAGGAGGGTTGTATGAAGAAATCTATAACCTCCAACTCAAACCACAGAACGATGTGATGCTAGAAGTTTCAATGGACGATTTGTCGTCCGATACGAAAGTGAGGATTTGATCCATGATGCACGGAGGACATCACGGAAGCCTTATGGGCAGAGGATCCACGCGAGACTCAGACAGCGATTCAGTCTTCGGATCAGCATATGATAAACGTGTAATCCTACGTTTGCTCCCATATATCAAGCCCTATAAAAAGTATACAACTTTTGCCGTTCTGGCAATGTTAGTTTTCACTTCCAGCATGGTCTCCGTTCCCTTTATTATCGGTAAAGGATTAATGGCCATCGGCTCGGGAAATTTGGATTCCCTTACCATGTGGTTTGCAGCTTTAGTTACAGCTGCAATATTGAATTTTGCATCAAACAAAATACAACAAACAATGATGGCTAAAATCGGTCAAGGTATGTTATA
>CAZWTJ010000027.1:0-21036 GCA_964637555.1 uncultured Dehalococcoidia bacterium
AAGGGCGATATCTATTTCGCTTTTCATTTCAGTCGCCTCCTAAAACAAAATTATTCCGCAATAAAAAAGTGGGAACAACCCACTTACACATCTAAAGATTTACTTTCAGTCAGTATACCATACCATATAATAGATTCAAGAAGATATTTACAACTAATGGTAGTCAAATTGTATAAAAACCCTACAAAATCTTTACGCCCATGCAAATTCACATATTCTATATGCCTTTTTGGGATTTATATCTGTATGGCATTATTAGTTTTAAGTTCTATTTCATGTAGTAATGACAAAAATGAAATTATAGTTCTAAGTGCCGCAAGTATGGCAGATGTAATGAATGAAATAGTAGTTGAATTTGAAAAAAATCAAGATGCAAATGTTCACATTAGTTTTGCAGGATCTCAATATCTAGCGCAACAGCTAATTATTGGATCTCCAGGTGATATAATTTTATCTGCAGGAGAAAGCCCAATTGAGTTTCTCCTCGAAAGAGAAATAGTTGAACCGAATACAGTCAATTTGCTTTCTAACCATCTAGTAGTTATAGCACGGCCAAATTCTTTGAAAAGAAATATCTCTTCACCAATCGATCTAGTCAGCAATGAAATAAAATATCTTGCGATTGCAGACCCAAGACTAGCACCAGCAGGTGTATACACAAAGGAATCTTTAACAAATCTCGATTTGTGGAATTCAATGAATGGTAGAATATTAAGAACTCCAGATGTAAGAGCCGCAATGCTTGCAGTAACTACAGGAGCTGCTCAAGCTGGGATAGTTTATTACACTGACGCAATAACACTTTCGGACATAGAAATTTTTGACATTATTCCCAGGGAAAGTTATAAGAAAATTAAATATGTTATAGCAACCAATAAATTGTCATCCAATAAATTGCTAGTAGCAGATTTTATATCATTTTTGAATTCCAAATCGGCAGAGAATATTTATAGCCAACATGGCTTTGAGTTATACAAATAATCATGGAACTTTCACCAATCAACCTTTCATTACTTACATCAGGAGTTGCCACATTAATCAACTTGCCTATTGCTGTGTTCATAGGCTGGTTAATTTCTAAATTATCATTGAAGAGTAAATCGATTGTTGAAACAATCGTGATGCTACCCCTTGTTTTACCTCCTGTTGTAGTTGGATTCGCATTGTTGAAATTTTTTGGGATACATGGCTTTGGAGGAAAATTAGTATCGAACATATTTTCCGTTGATATTGCATTCACATGGATTGCAGCAACAATAGCTGCATCAGTAATGTCATTCCCACTGATGGCTAGGAGTATTATTTCTGCTATGGAATCTATAGACAGTAGGTTTGAGCAGGTTGCTAGAACACTGGGAGCGAAACCTATACAAGTGTTTTTTACAATTACTATCCCACTGGCAAAGAGAGGGATTTTCGCAGGAATAATTGTAGGTTTTGTAAGGGCACTAGGGGAGTTTGGGGCAACAATAATTTTCGCAGGCAACATTGATGGGAAATCGCAGACGATTCCCCTGGCAATATTTACTGAAATGCAATTAGGCCATACAAGTGAAGCTGGAAAACTCGCAATTATATCCGCAGTGATTGCTATTATTAGTATCTTTATTTACAACTGGATTTCTAACGAACCTAAAAAAGACAAAATATAAATAATGACTCAACAAAAAAACATCCTTTCATTCCAAGTGCATAAGAAATTTGATTCTTTTGATTTAAACTGTCAAGGGACATTTTCTAACGGAATTACTGCAATATTCGGCCCTTCTGGCAGTGGGAAAAGTACTCTATTGAATTGCATTATGGGGTTTACCAGACCTGATTCAGGGATGGTTTCATTGAATGGAGAGGAATTATACAACTCTGAAACAAACATTAACGAGAAATTAGAAAATAGAAATATTGGTTATGTTTTCCAAGATTTAATGTTATTCCCAAACATGAACGTTGAAAAAAATATCAACTATGGACAAAGGTTCTCAGGGAATTCCATAAGAATCCCTCACGAAGATATTGCAGAAACATTGCAGATAGCTTCACTAATGAAAAGAAATGTAAACAACTTGTCAGGAGGGGAGATGCAACGTGTTGCGTTAGCTAGGGCTTTAAAAACATCGCCAAGCATTTTATTGTTAGATGAGCCATTATCTGCTTTGGACGCAAATTTAAGAACTACATTGATCACTTACCTTAAATCGGTAAATAAGAATCTTTCGATACCTATTGTTTGTATTTCCCATTCTTTATCTGATGTAATCTCCTTTTCAGATTCAATCTATGTTCTACGTGAAGGAGAAAATATAGGTCACATCAACACCTTGCAAACGCAAGCATATCCTCAATTATTTTCCTCAAACGATTTCAAGGGATTCGAAAATGTTTTGACTGGTATTGTCTTAGCACAAAACGACGATTCTTCGATTAAGATCGAGTCAAATAATAAAATCTTTATTGCGACTGGATCAGGTTTTAAAGTGAATCAAGCGGTCACTCTAGTAATAAGTGCCAGTGATATATTAATTGCAACAGAGAACCAAATAAACATCAGTGCCCGAAATTCTATTGAAGCTCAAATTTCCAGAATACAAAAAACATCCTCTAGTGTGTTAGTGTATTGCGAATTAGGGAATGAAGGCGTACAGGACAAATTGGCTGTTCAAATTACTTTTGATGCTCTTGAAAAACTGAATCTTAAAGAAGGTAGTAAGATTTTTTTGATTATTAAAGCCAACAGCATTTTAGTAAATAAATGATTTCACGACTTATTATTCTTTCGGCCAAATGTACATAAGTTTTTAAGACAACAATTTCTGCATTTAGGTTTTGTCTTTAAACAGCTAGTTTGTGCATGCTTAACTAACAACGCATGGAATTGTTGAAATGTTGTAGTGACTTGCGCAAGATTTTGGGTAAACAATCGCTGGAAATCATTGTAGTTTGAATCATTACTCAACAAACCAATTCTAGAAATTATTCTCATAGTGAAATTATCAATTACAAAGGTTGGTTTGTTCAAACCATATAGGAGCATTGCATCAGCTGTTTCCTCTCCTATTCCCTTTATAGAAAGCAAGTGTAATCGGAGCAATTCTGTTTTAAACGATTGCATATAATCAAAATCACTATCATACCGATTCTTAATTAATCCAATGAATTGCTTAATTGTCCTAGTCTTTGCTCTAAAGTAGCCACTAGAACGAATTGTTTCTTCTAAGAATGTAATAGACATATTATCAATACTTTCAATTGATAAATCGGAATTTTGAGATAATTTTGATAATGCTTTTTCTGCATTCTTCCAAGTAGTTCCTTGGGTTAAAATGGCCCCAAGGAAAATTTCGGAAGTTGATTTTGCTGGCCACCAAAATTGATCACCATAATATTGAAACAGTAGTTCAAAAATTTGTTCAATCTTTTTTTGGTTTTTCATTGTTGGATTTCTCAGATACGTTGTCTCGTTGTATTTGTTATCTCTAATTATCTTAGCTTGTTGAAATGGTTGCGACAAAAAATTCCATCGAATAGACTGTGCTCACATTACTTATTTCTTTAATTTATTATCAGGAAGAAACTGTGGGATTTAACGATAAATTAGTTGCTGCATCTCGAAAAAACAAAAGCCTTCTCAGTATTGGACTTGATCCCGATCCAAATTTAATGTTATTTAGTGAAATCTTTTCTTTTAATAAATCAATTATTGACGCAACAAAGAATCTTGTTTGTGCCTATAAACCCAACTTAGCATTTTATGAAGCTCAAGGGATAAGTGGCCTTAATGCTTTAAATGACACGATCCATTACATTAAAGAAGTTGCACCAAATATACCTATCATCGGGGATGCAAAACGGGGTGATATAGATTCAACTAATGGGTTTTATGCTAAGGCAATGTTTGAATATTGGGATTTTGACGCAATTACTATAAACGCATTCTCGGGACTAAAATCAATTGAACCATTTACAGAAGATCCTAATAAATCCATTTTGATTTGGTGTAGGGCATCAAATCTTGGGGCTGAAGATCTACAAGATGTCTATGTATCAGACTTGAAAAATAAAATTCCTTATTTCCAGTTGATAGCCGAATTGGCTAATCAAGCCAACCGGAACAATAATGTAGGTGTAGTAGTTGGCGCTAATTCACCGACGCAGTTGTCTATTGTAAGATCCATTTGTCCTGAAATGCCAATATTGATTCCAGGTGTAGGGGCACAAGGAGGCGATGCAAAAGCATCAATTGAAGCAGGATTGGATATTACAAATCACAATATCATTATCAACTCCTCTAGAGGAATAATATATGCACCCAAGACACTAAAAACTTTTCATAACGACATCACTAATGCAACTAACGATTTAAATTCTTTAATTAATATGTCATTAGAGCAACTTGGCAGAGCATGGGATTAGATGTAAATAGCTTAAAAATTGGATCAAAAATCCAGTTACGCAAACTCCATCCATGTGGTAATGATCTATGGAATATCATTTACATAGGAGCAAATATCAAAATTAAATGTGTTAAATGCAACAGATTTGTTTCTTTTCCTAGATCAAAAGCAAGTAAGCGTATAAAATCGCTGCAACAAAATGAACTATAATTAGTATACTATCTTAGAACTCTTAACTGATAAGGAAGTTCTTATGCTTGAAATGGAAATTGAAAGTATCAGAATAAGTAGGACAACTCTTCAAAGAGTGTTGGTTTTAAAAGAAAAGTCATCTGAACGATGCTTGCCCATTTGGATTGGAGGCCCAGAGTCTGATGCAATTCAAATCCAACTGGATGGGGCTGAAGTTCCTAGGCCATTAACACATGATTTGCTTAGGTCGGCAGTCTTGAAATTGGGCGCAACAGTCCGAAGTATTGTCGTTACAGATATTGATCAAGACACATTTTATGCAAAAATCATCCTAGAACGTAATGGTGAAACATTCCACTTAGATTGTAGGCCCAGTGATGCTATTGCATTGGCTTTAAGATCTGAGGCAACGATATTTGCTACTCAAGAAGTTATGGATAAAGCCAGCATTATTTTAGACCCAAATACAGGACAGCCACAAAAAAAATCTTCTGACCAAAATGACAAAGAATTGGATGACGATGAAATTGAAAAGATGTCGGCTTTCACAGATTTTATTGGCTCATTGGAAATTGATGACCTCGGAGAGTCCAAAGAACAACCATCGTCTGATTAGTTTATTTAATTAACATTTAATATTGTTTCAATCTCAATTGAATTTCCGAGACATGTTGACGTCAGCATCGGTTTCGATTTAATCTATAGATTAAGATTCAATTAATTACATCTGGTGTAACATGAGCAACCATAACTTAAGACAAGTATTTGGCTTGCTGGGAATAGGTTGGTTTGTTGCCATATGTGTGGGGGGACTTACATTATTGGGGAATTATTTAGATAATCAGATTAGCTCTTCTCCAATTTTCACGATTACAGGGTTAATACTGGGTCTGATAATTTCTGGTTACGGTATTTACGTCGGATTGAAATCATTGATTTCAGAAAATAAAGATAATTAATTTACTATAGGACGAATAAGAAATATTGAAGAACTATAAATTTTTGTTTATCGTTTTGACTGCCATTGCAGTTCTTGTGTTTTCATTGGCTGGGGGAGCGCTGGGGAGTGCATTTGGATTGGGATTTTTAAGTGCCCCTATTCCACATATCCAACTTGCAGCAGAAAACATCACTCCGAACCCGATTATCGGTTCTTTTAATATCACAAACACAATGGTCGGTACGTGGATTGCGATCATAATTTTAGTTATTTTTTCAGTTGTGTCTACTAGGAAAACAAGCCTTGTTCCATCTAGAATCCAAGGGTTTGTAGAAGTTAGTTTAGAATTTTTTATTAACCTAACAAAGAGTATCGCAGGGGAAAGGCATGCCCGCAGATTCTTTCCGTTGATAATGACAATCTTCTTGTTTGTAATAACGGCTAACTGGGTTGGAATACTGCCTGGATTTAATACAATTGGTTGGATAGAATCTGGACACCATGTGGCCGAACACGCACACCATTTAGATAAAGACCTTAGTCAAGTGAAATTACAGGTTTTTGATGAAGTAGGCCCAATAAATGTCTTAATGCCGGGATCTGGTAATATTCTGCACACTGCTGAAGACTGGGAAAATTGCCATCCAACTGATCATAAACAGGAAGGTCATACTACTTCACACAGCAAAAAAGATTCTCACCATGTGTCAGCTGATTGTCTGAAAGACACACAACATGCGGGTGTTTTGGTTCCGTTTTTAAGAAGCGCTAATACTGAAATCAATACGACTCTTGCAATTGCAATTGTAGCAATGGTAATGGTGCACTTTTGGGGATTTTCAACATTAGGATGGGGCCATGCTGGTAAATTTATTAACTTCAAAGATGGTCCGACAGGGTTTTTTGTTGGAATTCTTGAGGCAATTAGTGAACTAGCTAGGCTGATTAGTTTTACTTTCAGGCTTTTCGGCAATGTTTTTGCTGGAGAAGTTTTATTGATTGCGATGGCTTTCTTGGTTCCTCTCGTTGGACTTGTTCCATTCCTAGGTATTGAACTTTTTGTAGGGGCAATCCAAGCATTTATTTTTTCGATTCTAACTTTAGTTTTCGCCTCTATGGCGACAATTTCACACGACTCTCATTCTGACCACTAAAAACAATAAAGGAGAAAAATAATGGATGGAATTACCGGAGATATAAAAGACTTAGCTGCTGGAATTGCTATAGCAATTGGAGCAATTGGACCTGGACTGGGTATTGGAATTCTTGCTTCTAAAGCAATGGAAGCCTTGGGTAGAAACCCTGAAGCCGCTCCTCAAATCCAACAGAACATGATACTTGCAATAGCGTTTACGGAAGCAATCGCTATTTATGCTTTAGTTGTGGCTATCATAATTAAGTTCGTATAGATAAATGAAAACTTTGAACTTTCTACCACATTTGAGGAGTTAATATGGACGCATTGGGACAACTAGGAATCTCCCTTCCGGGTCTAGCGACTCAACTAATTAGTTTCATAATCCTTCTAGTTATACTTAAAAAAGTTTTGTACGGACCCATTGTAAAGATGCTAGATGAACGGTCGGACAAAATTAAAGATAGTTTAGAGACAGCAGAACGTGTCCAAAAGGAATCTGCTGAATCTCAGGCTGAAGCTAAGTCGCAATTGGATGAAGCTAGGGCGGAAGGACAAGAATTGATTTCACAAGCTCGTGAGATGGCAGAGCGTTACCGTGAAGAAGAAATGGAACAAGTAAAAGCTGAAATTCAAGATGCTAGAAATAGAGCTGAAGCAACTATTCAACGTGAAAAAGAAGCCGTGGTCGAGGAAATACGTGCCGAATTTGCGGGAATTGCAATTACTGCAGCAGAAAAAATTATCAACCAGTCTCTTGATGAAAAATCTCATAAAAAGCTAATAGATGACGTCCTCCAAGAAAATGCTTAAACAATGACCCAATTAAATGTTTCTAAATATAATCTAATCATATTTCAACATTTGAGAGAAAGTTAATGTCACGAAATATTTCTACTAGAAGGTATGCGCAGGCAATTTTCGAAATCGCGTTAGAAAATGATTCTTTGGACTCATGGTTTGAGGATTTGTCGGTGTTGTCAGAAACATCCACTAGCGCTGAGTTTGTTTCTGTAATTAATTCACCAACAATCCCAACGAAGCAGAAAAAGGATTTTATTTTACGAGTTTTTGATGGTTCTGTTAGTAGTTTGGCGACAAATTTAACCATGCTATTGGGATTAAATTCAAACTTTGAGGCAGTACCTGAGATTACTGAACTATTCCAGAAAATGATGGATGCAAATAAAGGAATTGAAAAGGCCGAGATAATATCAGCTGTAAAACTAACTAAAGATGAAGAACAGAAAATCTCGAGAATGATCAAATTTATGATTAATAAAGATGTCCAATTGACTAATACCATTGACCCGAAAATCTTAGGCGGGTTCATTGCAACTGTTGGAGACAAAATCATCGACGGTAGTACAAAATCAAAACTTTCAGCTATGAGAAAAGATTTGAAAACCTAGGAATATTTACAATTTATTTAGATCAATTATCACGGAGAATCAAATGGCAGTGCGCGGAAAAGATATAGCTTCAGTTATTAAACAACAGATAGAAGATTTTGACGCTCAGGTAAATGTAGTCGATGTCGGGACAGTGGTTGAAATTGGAGACGGAATTGCTCAAGTACACGGTCTTTCAGGAGTTGCTTTTAACGAACTTGTAGAGTTTGAAGATGGAACTTCAGGTATTGCATTAAACTTGGAAGAAGACAGCGTTGGTGTTGTAATACTGGGAAACACCCAATCAATAAAAGAGGGAAGTGAAGTCAGGAGTACATCTAGAATTGCTGAGGTTCCTGTGGGAGAGGCCCTAATAGGACGAGTTGTGGATGCACTTGGTAACCCAATTGATGGGAAGGGACCAATAAAGACTTCTCAAACACAACCAGTTGAAGTGGTTGCACCAGATGTCTCAATGAGAAATTCTGTCGACACACCAGTTCAAACTGGTATCAAAGCAATTGACTCGATGATTCCAATTGGTAGAGGACAACGAGAACTAATTATTGGAGATCGATCAATTGGGAAGACAGCTATTGCTACTGATACGATAATCAATCAAAAAGGCGGAGATTTGGTTTGTATTTATGTTGCTGTAGGACAAAAGGTTGGCAAGGTGGCACAGACTGTAGCATTATTGGAGCAGTTTGATGCTTTAGATCATACGATCGTTGTTGCAGCTAATGCTGCTGACCCAGCGCCAATGCAATACTTGGCTCCTTATGCTGGTTGTGCAATGGGTGAATATTTTATGCAACAAGGCAAAGATGCCTTAATTATTTATGACGACCTTTCTAAACACGCTTGGGCATACAGGCAAATGTCACTTTTGTTACGACGTCCACCAGGCAGAGAAGCTTATCCTGGGGACGTGTTCTATTTGCACAGCAGATTATTGGAGAGAGCAGCCAAATTGGATGATGCTAATGGCGGAGGATCGTTAACCGCTCTTCCAATTATTGAAACACAAGCAGGTGATGTATCCGCTTATATTCCTACAAATGTTATTTCTATTACTGACGGACAAATATATTTAGAACCTGAATCATTCAACTCGGGAATCCGTCCAGCAATTAATGCTGGACTGTCTGTTTCAAGAGTTGGGTCTGCAGCCCAAACAAAAGCAATGAGAAGTGTTGCTGGTAGTTTAAGGTTGGATCTTGCGCAGTATTCAGAACTGGTCACATTTGCACAGTTCGGTACTTCTGATCTAGATGCCGCTACTCTACAACAGCTTGAAAGAGGTCAGAGAGCAACTGAAATATTGAAGCAAGGTATTAATACTCCTCTACCAGTTGAAGAACAAGTAGTTTCTTTATATTCATTATCAAATGGTTTTCTAGATGATGTAGAAGTAGAAAAAGTGTTAAGTTTCGAAACAGAATTTCTTGCATTCATGAGATCTAATCACAGTGATATTTTATCCGAAATTTCCAACACGGGTGAAATTAACGAATCTGCAGAAGAAAAACTCAAGGAAGCTATAAACGAATTCAAAACTAACGTCTCTTTTTAAGGAAATAGTTCATGCCAAGTGTTAGACAAATTAGACGAAGGATTAGAAGTGTAGAGAACACTTCTAAGATCACTCGGGCTATGTCATTGATTGCAGCATCAAAAATGCGTCGTGCCCAAGAATCTGCAGAAAATGCCAGACCATTTTCGAATTTGATTTTGGACACTGTGTCAAAAATTCTTTCCCAGTCTAATTCTCTTGATTCTGAAGCCCACCCATTGACTGTCACTCGCGAGATAAACAATATTACTTTAATTCACATCACCCCAGACAGAGGTCTAACTGGTGGCCTAAACGGAAATATCAATAGGAATGCTTTACAGTTTATTCAAAACAACAAAGCAGCTGAAATTTCTGTTATAGGACTCGGACGTAAGGGGATAGACTTTTTGAAGAAAACCTCCGCTACTGTAGTTAAGGAAATCACCGATATAAACGACCGTCCAGATATTTCAGACTTTTCGCATATTTCTGAAATAATTGTTAATGACTTTATTAATGAAAATACAGACGCCGTATTTATCAATTTTTCTAGCTTCGTAAATACGACAACCCAAAAGCCAACAGTCATCCAACTTCTACCGATCCCCCAGGGGAATCTTGAGAGCACCAATTCATTTGGATATATTTTCGAACCTGATATTAATTCAGTAATCTCTGAACTGATTCCTAAATATCTTAAGTCCATAATTTTTCATTCTATTCTTGAGTCAATTGCCAGTGAGCAGTCTGCAAGAATGGTTGCAATGAGAAATGCTACTGACAGTGCAAACGAAATGGTTGAAGATTTAACACTAATTATGAATAAAGCAAGACAAGAAGCTATCACAACTGAATTATTAGACATAGTCGGAGGAGTTGCTGCAGTACAGTAACAATTTTTATAACGGAGAGAATTATGGCAAATGGTAAAATCACACAAGTAATAGGTACGGTAGTTGACGTGGAATTCCCTGCTGGAGAAATGCCCGCAATATACAACTCCCTTCAAACTAGTATTGATGGTAAAAAATTAATCCTCGAGGTCGAACAACATGTTGGCAATAATTGGGTCAGATGCTTGGCATTGGGTCCAACAGAGGGGTTAAAGCGAGGGGAAGATGTGACGGATACTGGAGCACCTGTTTCGGTTCCCGTTGGCGAACCTACATTAGGTAGATTGTTTAACACTCTAGGAGAAACCCTAGACAATTTGGAAGAAATTGACTCCAAAGAAATATGGCCAATTCACCGTGAAGCTCCATCATTTGAAGATCAATCTACGAGTATCGAAATATTAGAAACTGGCGTAAAAGTAATGGACTTAATTACTCCCTTTACTAGAGGAGGAAAAGTCGGTGCATATGGAGGCGCTGGCGTTGGTAAAACTGTAATTATTCAGGAATTAATCAATAATATTGCAAATGTTCATAAAGGCGTTTCGGTTTTCGCAGGTGTTGGTGAAAGATCTCGAGAAGGAAATGATCTATGGCGAGAAATGGCAGAGAGCGGGGTGCTTAAAAGTACTGTCTTAGTTTTTGGCCAAATGAATGAACCTCCTGGAGTGCGAGCAAGAGTTGGTCTCACAGGTTTAACAATGGCTGAATACTTCAAAGAAGAACGAGGCCAAGATGTATTGATATTTATGGATAACATTTATCGATATATATTGGCTGGAATGGAAGTTTCGGCTCTTCTAGGCAGGATGCCTTCAGCAGTTGGATATCAACCAACACTAGCCACAGAGATGGGTGAATTGGAGGAAAGGATAACTAGTTCCGAGAAAGGATCTATTACGTCTTTCCAAGCAATATATGTCCCTGCTGATGACTACACTGATCCGGGAATTGTAACTACATTTGGTCACCTTGATGCAGTTATATCACTTGAAAGATCTTTAGCTTCTCAAGGTTTATACCCGGCCGTAGATCCATTAGCATCAAACTCTAGAATACTAGAACCTGGAATTGTTGGCCAAGAACATTACGATGTAGCTAGGGGAGTGCAACAAGTTTTGCAAAGATATCGGGATCTTCAGGATATTATCGCAATTTTAGGAATGGATGAGCTAGCTGACGATGATCGAATAATAGTTGATAGGGCAAGAAAAATTCAAAGATTTTTAACACAACCCATGTTCGTAGCCGAAGTCTTCACTGGCCAAGAGGGAAGATATGTCCCTATTAAGGATACTGTGAGGGGATTCAAAGAAATACTCGACGGCCAACATGATGATCTACCTGAACAGGCATTTTATATGGTAGGTGACATAGACGAAGCAGTGGAAAATGCGAAGCGCATGCAGTCTGGAGAATAAGTGAGCAAGTTAATCTTAAAAATAGTTTCACCTAAAAAATTGGAATTCTCTGAAGAAGTTGAAAGCGTAATTGTACCAGGCTCTGAGGGTGAGCTAGGTATTTTACCCGGTCACGCCGAATTGGCGACAACTTTGCGTGAGGGGAATGTTCGTTTCAGCAAAAATCAGAACACAACTGATTTCGCTATTAACGGAGGATTTATGGAAGTTTCTAAAAATGAGGTTAATATACTTTCAGATTAATGCTGAATTTAACGAATTGCATTGATCCCTTTTCCGACATTGACACTGTTAAACGCCAAATGTTAGGATTGTGATACTCTTTACTGGCACCATTATGGGCATCTCCCTATTGATAGGGTTTCATGAATAAGAGATTCTTTAATCAAATTAGAGCTAAAAATGACAAATGACTCAGTAGAAATAAAAAAAGGACTGAGAGATGTTTACCTGGATGGAACACTCCTAAGTTTCATTGATGGCCGTGCTGGAGAATTATACTACTACGGATATAACATCCATGACATAGCAGAAAATGCTTCTTTTGAAGAAGTTGCGTACTTGATGTTGCACGGTAAACTACCGACAAATTCTGAGCTTGCAGAATTTGAACAGAATCTAATAAAAAATCGATCATTGCCCGAAAACGTCATTAACGTAATTAAGACTATTTCTGCTTCTCATCCAATGGACGTACTAAGAACAGCCGTTTCTGCTATGGGTGAATCAGACAAGAATCTGCTTGATAATTCAAAAGATTCAGTTTTAGCAAAGAGTATAAGGTTAATTGCTGCAGTTCCAACAATTGTTGCCACACATTCAAGGATTCGTGAGAACAAAAAAACAGTTGCTCCAGATCCAAATCTTTCCCACGCAGCAAACTTTTTATATATGCTTACTGATGAAATACCCGAAGCAGAAGACTCAGATCTAATTGATAAAGATTTGGTGCTTCACTGTGAACATGGGTTAAATGCATCGACTTTTTCAGCAAGACTCACAGCTAGTACTAATGCAGATTTCTATGCTTGCATTACATCGGCAATTGCTACACTTAAAGGGCCATTACATGGAGGTGCTGCTGAAGCTGTAATGACAATGGCAAACGAAGTGGGTGAGCCTGAAAATGCCGAAAAATATGTTGAGAATGTTATCAGCAATGGTGGAAGAATAATGGGGTTTGGACATGCTATCTATCGAGCGATAGATCCCCGGTCAATTCATATACGTGCAGAAGCAGAAGCCTTATGTAATCGTCGAGGCAATCCAAAATGGTTTAGCATCTTACAAGCAATCACAGAATCTAAACCAATGAAGAGCAGATCCAGACATGGTCTACATCCGAATGTTGATTTTTGGGCAGGAGTGATTTACAACTTGCTAGGAATCCCCGAAGACTTATATGTTCCGCTATTTGCTGTTGGGCGTATGCCTGGTTGGAGTGCTCACATTATCGAACAGCAAGCACAGAGTCAATTGATTCGACCCAGATTACATTACACTGGTGAGATAAACAGACCTTATGTAAAAATTGAAGACCGAAATTAGATTTACTGCGAGTAGTTGAATGGAAGAAATAGAAAACCAAACTGACGAATGCCAACACCATTGGATTATAGACACCCCCAATGGCCCCACAAGTAGTGGAAAGTGTAAGAAATGTGGAGTATCCACTGAATTCAGGAATTCTGTGCAAAGTTCTGGGTGGGATAGGGATACACGCCGAAATGTTCGCGGAAAAGAAACCGGAAAAGAAAGCACAAAAGAAAGCGGATCAGGAACCAATTGATTCTTCTATTTCACTTGTATGATTATTTAGAAATTCTACCATTGGCCTGAACACCGAAATGAAAATTTCTGCACCAGAATTGAAGATAAGAAGTGAAATTGCAGAAAATGGCTTTATTACCTTCGCTCGGTTTATGGATATAGCTCTATACAATCATGATGGTGGATACTACACTAATACATTTCATAGACCATATGTAGATGATTTCTATACTAGCCCAGTAACCCATCCTGCTTTCGGTGCACTTATAGCAATACAAATATTCCAGTTTTGGAAGATTTTGGGCTCTCCTAAAAATTTTACTATTGTTGAATTGGGATCCGGTCGTGGTGAGTTGGCAAAGGTAATAAAGACAACATCTAGGGAACTTGCATACGATTTTTATGATTCAATAAAATATATTGAATTTGATAAATTGTCGGGCCAAAATTTTGAGCAAAATCAGAAATCCCAAAAAGAAATTACCGGATGTATTTTATCGAACGAACTTATTGATTCATTTCCAGTACACAGATTCGAAATGACTGAAGATGGTCCCAAAGAGATTTGTATCACAATTGGAGATGACGGCAAGTTGGCTGAAGTCTTACATGACCCCTCAAAAAATGAAATTCTTTCTTATATCCAATCTCTTGGGGATACTATCAAAACTGGATCTAAAGGCGAGGTCAATCTAGAAGTAAATACCTGGGGAGAAATGATTTCAAGAATTTTACTTAAGGGATTCGTATTAACAATTGATTATGGATATGAAAAAGATGAATTAACAGAAGAAAATTTTTCATCGGGCACACTTCAGACTCATAGAAGCCACTGTAATGGCCTAGAAGCAATATGTAAAATCGGGGAAACCGATATTACCTCTGACGTAAATTTTTCTTATTTACAGTCTATTACAAAAAAATATGGATTTAATACGCTTCAAATAACCCCTCAAAAACAGTTCTTGGAATCTATGGGGTTCCACAATTTAATTCATAGATTACGCTTATCTAGTGTTTCTAGATTACAGTTAATGCAAAACCAAATGTCAATGCTCGAACTAATAAACCCTCAGGGATTTGGAAGATTTAAAGTCTTGATTCAAGAAAAAAACACTGGTGTTGGGAATAAAAATTTAGAAGATGCAAAAACCAATTTTGCTACGGATTGTATCGATGTACCTTTAATGGACGAATCAAATATCAATCTCCTAGGTTCGAAATATCCCCACGCTACTTGGCAACCTTCTACTTATGAAACCTTTGACAGCTAAATTATTCTTCTATTCATTTGGAATCCTTCTGGCAGTAGTTATAAACCCTGTGTGAGCTACCATTCTATGATCAGGCCGAACGCTTCGTTTCGAAACATGCCACGTCCTCATCATTATCTCGAAAGTTTCAATTAATGCAAACTTTTTGCTAGCAGATAAACCCTCACATAAATCTCTTACTTGTAAAACTGTTGGAAGAAAAGCCAAAAATATCCCACCAGGAATTAAACATTCAGAAATTGAATCCATGACCTCCCAAGGTTCTGGCAAATCTAGAACAATTCTGTCTATAGTTTCAAGATCGGAAAAATCCGAGATATCAGCACAATGAAATTCTACATTAGCTGAATCCTCGCAAAATTCTAGTAAGTTTTTCTTGGCTAGATCTATCATGTCCTGTCGAATATCATATGAAATTACTTTACCCTTTTCTCCAACAGCCCTAGACAAAAGGATTGTCAATGCACCTGAACCAGTCCCTGCTTCAACAATTCTAGCGCCAGGAAACACATCAGCCGCGAGTAAAATTGATCCCATATCTTTAGGGTATGAGACAGTAGCAATTCTAGGCATATCTAACGTAAAGTCCGAAAGGGTAGGCCTAAACACTAGAAGTTGATTGCCTTTGTCAGACAAAATTTCAGAACCTTCAGTTTTGCCAATCAAATCATCATGACTTATTTTGCCAAGATGGGTATGAAAAGAAGCACCTGATTTTAACTGTTGACGGTACCTTCTTCCTTTGCGATCAAATAAAAGAACTTTTTCTCCATCAAGAAATTCATAGGAATCAGTTGTATTAGTCACAATATTACCAAAATGAAAATATTATTCAGTGTTAATGATTTTCACTTGATCGAACAAATCATCAATCACTAATTCAGCCATTGATTCGTAAGTTTTAGAAAATCGTACTACTCCATTTTTATCAATAATTATTACCGCTCTAAATGGAGTTCCTTTATCTGAATTAAATACACCAAACAAGTCAGAAACTTTTCCTTGAGGATGAAAGTCAGACAAAATAGGATAGGGGATTCCTCCTAATCCTGTAGCAAAGGCTGTTTGGGCAGGCTTAGAATCAGTTCCAATACCCAGTACCTGGGTATCAATCTCTTCAAATCGTGCGTTGTTAATACGAAAGAGAGATACTTGATGACTTCAGCCTCCTGTAAAAGACAGAATATGGAAAGACAACATCACATTCTTTTTGTTCTTGAATGAACTTAAAGTGATATTCTCTCCATTATGATCAGTTAATGTAAAGTCTGGAGCCAGTTTCCCAATTTCTATCATGTAATCCTCCAAAATTTTTCTTGATTATAACATTAGATTTAAAGTGAACGGTAAACCTTAGTCAGATCTTTTCCATCGTAAAAAGGGCTGCCTGGCAGCTCTTGCTTCATCGAGTCTACTGTTTGGAGTATCATGAGGAGCATCATGCAGCAAATCAGGTGACTCTTTAGCCTCCAAAGCAATTTTTAACATGACTTCTATGAAATCATCTAATGTTTCTTTGGATTCAGTTTCAGTAGGCTCAATCATCAATGCTTCTTCAACTATCAAAGGAAAATACATTGTTGGTGGGTGAATTCCATAATCAATTAATCGCTTACATATATCAAGGGCGGAAATACCGTAATCTTTTTTTAATGTTTTAGCAGACAGTACAACTTCATGCATACAGTTTCTATCATATGGAAGATCAAATGCATCGCTTAGTTTAGATTTGATATAATTTGCATTAATGACAGCATCCGTTGTCACTTGGCCTAGTGAATCTCCTAACGTGGCAATATAGGCGTATGCACGTACTAAGGCACCAAAATTTCCATGGAATGCACCTAATTTACCAATCGAATTTTGAGGAGAATGAAAAGAATAGGTAGTCGAGTTCTCTTCGGTTGTCGCAATTACTATAGGAGCAGGCAAATAGGGCTTTAATCTAGGACCAACAATTACGGGTCCGGCTCCAGGACCTCCTCCCCCATGAGGCTGGGTAAATGTTTTGTGAAGATTAGAGTGCATTACATCAAAGCCTATTTCACCCAACTTCACTTTGCCTAATAAAGCATTTAAATTGGCTCCATCCCCATACACAACTCCACCAGCATCCCTAACAATTTGAATAACTTCTAAAATATTACTATCAAACAATCCGAGGGTGCTTGGCAAAGTAATCATTAAACCTGCAAGTTCGTCATTTGCTAATTCTTTCAACGCCATTAAATCTGTATTGCCATTAGAATCAGATGGCAAGGTGACAACCTTGAATCCCGCCATGACTGCTGATGCAGGGTTAGTTCCATGTGCGCTATCAGGGATCAAAACGGTTTTACGTTTTTCACCTCCATTGTCTAGCAGGAATGATCTTGCCATCAACATTCCAGCCAGCTCTCCATCAGCACCAGCCATTGGGGCTAAAGAAATACCAGCCATTCCAGTAATTTCCATTAAATATTCCTGCAATTCGAACAATAATTTTAATGCTCCTTGGACAGTAGATTCTGGTTGCAACGGATGCAAATTTGCAAATCCCGGATTTGATGAAATTTCATCGTTTAACTTGGGATTATATTTCATAGTACAACTACCCAAGGGGTAAAAATTGGTGTCTATAGAAAAATTCATTTGACTTAGTTGGGAAAAATACCTCACAATTTCCCCTTCAGAAACTTCGGGGAAATCAAAATCTTTACGCAGAATTTCATTATTTGGAAGTGGTTGTATCGGGACATCACAAGTTAGTAGAGTTGTGCCTATTCTATCGGGAACACTTCGGTCCATTAATAAACGGCGACTGTTTACATGCATAATTATTTCTCACCTATTAAATTTAAAGTAATTTCTTTCAATGCAGCTACAAAACCATGTATTTCATCTATGGAGTTCAATTCTGAAGCACAAACCAACATTCCATTATGAATTGACTTGCTGATATCTAATCCTCCAATAATTTTGTAATCCAAGAGTTTTTCATTGATTACTTTCGGATCAATTGGACACTGAATAACAAACTCTTGAAAAAATGTTCCTTCAAGAGGCAAGGTAAAACCAGGCAAATCAGAAATTAATGAACTAAGGTAATGAGCTTTATGATAAATCACTTCACCAATATGTTTCATACCCTTCTTCCCATTAGACGCCATAAAAATCGTTGTCATTAATGCTATTAATGCAACAGAAGTGCAAATGTTCGAGGTGGCGCGTTCTCGACGTATATGTTGTTCTCTAGTTTGCAAAGTGAGTACATATGCATCCCTACCGTCTTGATCAATGGTTTTCCCCACAATACGGCCGGGCATTTGCCGAATATGTTCTTGTTTACATGCGAATATTCCAACATACGGGCCTCCAAAAATTGGAGCCACACCCATTGATTGCGCTTCAGCGACTACAACATCAGCACCAAAAGAACCAGGTGGCTCAAAAATAGTCATTGAAAATGGATCTGCATACACAACAAACAAGGAACCATTCGAATGAGCCATTTCGGAAATCTTTTGCATATCTTCGAGATATCCAAAAAAATTAGGTTGTTGAACAAGTATGCAAGCAGTATCTTCATCAATATTTGCTAGCTCATCTAGCGAAAGAATTTCAATATTTATCCCTTCCAAAGCATTTGTATACGTTTCTAAAACCTCTATATAAGAAGGAGAAACTGAGTCCAAAATGACAATATTATTCCGTTTAGTAATTCTAGCTGCCATTAAGGCACCTTCTGCAAATGAAGTCGAACCGTCGTACATTCCTGCATTAGCAACTTCCATTCCAGTAAGTTGTGCACATAAGGTTTGGAATTCAAATTCTGTTTGCAGTGTGCCTTGAGAAACCTCTGGTTGGTATGGGGTATATGAAGTCACATATTCACCACGACTAGTAAGACTTCGAACAACAGCTGGTATGTAATGCCTATATGATCCAGCACCTAAAAAACATGAATAATCTCCGGGAACTTTATTCATAGAAACAAGCTGATTAATATAGGACATCAACTCGAATTCCGATTTAGGTCTAGGCAAATTCAATGTGGGATTACGATATTGCTCTGGTATATCGCTGAATAATTCATTCAGGTCAGAGACCCCAATCTCTGACAACATACTTTGTCTATCAGATTCAGTATTAGGTATATATGGTGATACAAAATCAGGGTGATGCATAAATTTTTTATTCCTCAGTTTCCAAGAATTGTTTGTATTCCGATTCGGACATTAAATTTTCTAGTTCGGATAAATCAGAAAGGACCACTTTTATCATCCATCCACCAGCCTCAGCTTCTTCATTAATTTTTTCTGGTTGGTCGATTACTTCATTATTAACTTCTACAACTTTTCCAGTTACTGGTGAAAATAAATCTGAAACAGCTTTAACAGATTCAATTTCGCCCATTTGTTCAAATTGCTGAACAGAATCATCAATTTCAGGCAGCTCAACAAAAACAATATCGCCTAAAGTATCGGCTGCATGAGGTGAAATACCTATCGCAACAATTTGATCGGATTCCATTTTTACCCACTCGTGTTCTTTAGAATATTTGTAGTCTTTCATTTTTTCTTCTAGCTCCTTAAATAAAATGGCATCTTTACTATTTGAGCGTCGTAAAATCTGCCTCGAATATCAATTTGAATAGAATTCCCGGTGCTGCTAAATTCCTTTTGGACAAATCCCATGCCTATAGAAATACCTAAGTCAGGAGAAAAGACTCCACTTGTAACTTCACCAATGATGTCTCCGTTTGAAACAATACTATATCCATGCCTGGGAATATTCCTGACCGCCATCTTAAAACCGACAAGTTGTCTATTTGTGGGAAACTTCTGAAAATTCAATAATGCTTCTCGTGCTACATAACCAGACCTATCTGGTTTAACGAACCTTCCAAGTCCAACTTCGTATGGATTAGTTGTTAAATCCATGTCATTACCATAGAGCACCATACCTGCTTCAAGTCTTAAAAGATCCCGCGAACCCAAACCAGCAGGAATGGCACCTAATTTGTGCAATGTAGACCAAATCTTTTCGGATTGGTTGCGATGAATCATTATTTCAAAACCATCTTCACCTGTATATCCTGTACGTGCTATTAATCCGTCTGGATTTACCAGAGGTGATTTTTCTTCAGGATTTCCGAATAAATGAAATTCATCAATTGCAGGCAGTCCGGAAAATAAGCTCGTTATATGAAATGGACGCAAATTCTTCAGGTATGAAATGTCAGGAGTATTGGCTTCATGGTTACTTTCAAACTGAAATAGTCCACACTCTAAAACCGCCTTAGAAATTATTGACTCAGATAACGGTCCTTGAATGGCAATCATTGCAGTATCAGTAGTTATGTCCGAAATATTTATATTCATATTTGCAGTAACAAACTTCGAAATCCAATCTAAAACACTCGCACGATTGGATGCATTCGGGATAAGCAAAAATAATTCTTCACCTAATCTGTAGACTATGCAATCATCAATAATGAAACCTTCCTGATTGCAAATCACGGAGTATTTTGCTTGACCAATTTTCATATTGCTTACTTGTACACTTAAAACCCGATCTAAAAGATCGGAAGCATCTGAACCAGATAAAATAACACGTCCCATATGTGAAACGTCAAAAATCCCAGAGGAGTTCCTTACTGCATTAGCCTCTGAAATAATACCTTCATATTGAATGGGCATTTCCCATCCAGCAAAGGGCACCATTCTAGCGCGCAAATTAGTATGGACATCGTGTAGAGATGTAAGTTTTAATTCAGTCATCATTTCTTTCTTTAATTAAAAATGTTCTTGTATCGATTTGCAATAGGCATACGCCGATCCCTACCAAAACTACGACTCGTAATTTTGATACCTGGAGGAGATTGCCTTCTCTTATATTCACTAGTATCTACTAAGCTAACTACTTTACTAATATCCTCGCGCGAAAACCCCAATTCCTCTATAGAATTCAAACTCTTATCTTGTTCAATGTAAGCCTCTAAAATAGGATCTAAAAGAGAATAAGGAGGCAAATTGTCATCATCCCTTTGATTGGGCCTAAGTTCGGCACTCGGAGGTTTATTAATTATT